>JAGCWG010000120.1 GCA_017961965.1 Bacteroidaceae bacterium
ACGTTCAACATAGAGAATCTGCCAGAGCGTGACCTTTGGGAGACATACCTACCAGCCTTCAAGGCTCTTGTGCAGGAAGGTAAGGTGCGCGAGGTGATGTGTGCCTACCAACGTATGGACGGTGAACCTTGTTGCGGAAGTACACGCTATCTTCAGCACATTCTTCGTGACGAATGGGGCTTCAATGGTATCGTAACGAGTGATTGCTGGGCACTCAACGACTTCTGGGAAAAGAACCGCCATAATGTATCACCAACACGTGCCGACGGAATAGCTAAGGCTCTTATTGCAGGTACGGACGTGGAGTGTGGTAACTCGTACAGTTCGCTCAAGGAGGCAATTGAGGCTGGTAAAACTACCGAGGCACAGATTGACAAGAGCCTCAGACGTCTGTTGAAGGGACGTTTTGAGTTAGGCGACTTTGATGACGATAATGAGGTGTCTTGGCGAAGCATCACTCCCGATGTCATTGCGACTGATGCACATCGTGACCTATCCTACAGGCTTGCCACGGAAGGAATAGTACTTCTCCAGAACAATAATAACACCTTGCCACTTAGCAAGGACATGAAGGTGCTTGTCGTCGGTCCAAATGCTGCCGACTCAGTCATGCTCTGGGGCAACTACAACGGTTTCCCAAAATCAACGACCACCATCCTACAGGGCATTCAGCAGAAATGTCCTAATGTGACGTACATGACTGGTTGCGGTCTCGTAGAAAGGAACATCACTGACAGCTGGTTCAACAACCTCCGTTGCTTTGACGGTCAATACGTTGGACTTGGCTCACATTACTACAACAACCAGAACTTCGAGGGTAAGGCTATATGCATGGACTACTACCAGCAGAAGCTAAACTTTGATAATGGCGGTGCCACGGCTTTCGGCTCTGGTGTGAACATAGAGAACTTCTCTGTAAGATATGACGCACAGCTTCAGTCTGACAAGGCGGACAGGATAAGTATGTGGCTGCGCTATACCGACCGTCTCAGACTTGTTGTTGGTAACGATACCCTTGTAAATGACTGGACGGGCGAGAATGAGGATTCCGTGCGTGAGAGGACTGTGGAGTTTACCGTGGAGGCAGGTAAGAAGTACAATCTTGAATTATGCTATGCCCAGAACAAGGGCGTGGCTGTCTTGAACTTCGACCTCGGTCATTCACGTTACTATAGCGACCACGACCTCTTGAAGGCAGCACGTCAGGCTGATGCCATAATATTCGTGGGCGGTATCTCACCACGTCTTGAGGGCGAAGAGATGAAGATTGACTATCCTGGTTTCATGGGTGGTGACCGTACTTCGATCGAACTTCCACAGGTTCAGCGTGACATGATTGCCCTCCTGCGCAAGGCTGGTAAAAAGATGGTGTATGTCAACTGTTCAGGTAGTGCCATGGGGCTTGTCCCTGAAACGGGTAATGCCGATGCAATAGTACAAGCATGGTATGCAGGAGAGAAGGGAGGCGAGGCTCTTGCAGACATCCTCTTTGGCGATGTTAATCCTTCAGGCAAGTTGCCTGTAACGTTCTATAGGAACGTTGAGCAGTTGCCTGACTTCCTCGACTACACCATGAAGGGACGTACCTACAGATATATGACAGAAATGCCACTCTTCCCATTCGGATATGGTCTCAGTTACTCTAAGATAGAGTTTGGCAAACCACGCTACAAGAAAGGCAATGTCATCATTGATGTCAAGAACCTTAGTGACCGTAATGCCGATGAGGTTGTTCAGGTGTATCTCCGTCGTAACGGGGACGATGATGGACCATTGAAGACCCTCCGTGCCTTCAAGCGTGTTAATATTCCAGCAGGCAAGACTGTGAATGTTGCTATTCCTCTAACGGACGCTCAGTTTGAGACATGGGATGCTTCTACCAACTCCATGCGTACCATCGCAGGTACGTACGACATCATGGTAGGAAACTCAAGTGAGGATGCAAGTTTGCAACACATGACAGTTAAACTTAGATGAAGCTGACACAATACCCTTCTTTTCCACTAAAATGTGATGTCTATACATAATGACCCCCAGAAGTATTCTGTCCAACTTCTGGGGTTCACTTCAATATGGGCTGACTCCACAATTATGGAATCAGCCCTTTCTTTTTTTTCTTATCAAAACTTTTAGCGGACAGTAATAAATAATTTTACTCTCTAAAAGAGTAAAGAGAAACGAAACGAGGACTTCCACACATATTGTGAGAGTCCCCGTTTGATATTTCATAATCGACGTATATGCAGGAAATTATTGATAGGAATAATACAGAGTTAAAAACTACCAGCATCAAAAGTATATGATAGACCTATATTGAGTTTGTTCTGGTATGTCTTGTAACCATCGTAGAGATTATGGTTGGTCAATCCCTGTGAGTATGTACAGTTGATACCCCAGTTTGATATCTTGAGACTTGCACCAAACTCTGTCTGGAAATTCAAGTGACGTGGGAAACGTCCATTACCATAGTCCTGATAGTCATGGTATGTGTCTGTATGCCACTCATGATTCCAACGGTCATAGTATTCTTCATCTTCCTCAAAGGTTCCGACAATTGCAAGGTTCATACCTAAACCTCCATACAATGAGAGTGAAACACGAGGAGAAAAAGGAATGGTCAGTTTACCATGGAACGGAATGTATGTTCCAAATTCTGAGAAACGGTCATACCCAGCATCCCTTACAGCGGGGCTGACAGATATATAACATTCAAAGCTGAGACCTGTGCTGAGTCCAAACTTCACGCCACCAAGGTCAACAGCTGGTTGATAGAGAAAACCAAATTGGAAGCCATGAAGTTTCTTGTCGATCTCGCCCCAGAAATTTTCCCTACGTGTATAACCATCCATTTCTGTCACCCATGACTTGTTCACATATCCGAACACAAAAGATATTGGCGACTCAATGTTCATGTCACTGCTATATTTTGTATCTACAGGTTCGTCATAATATTCCTGAGGAGTTTCCTGTCTCTTATCTCCATTATTAAAGCCTCCCTCTATTTGCCATCCCTGTGCAAATGATGACTGAGCGAGCAATGCCGTCAATGCTACAGCAATAAATCTAACTGTTTTCATATATCTTTATTTTGTGGGTTTGTACATATAACGGAAGTTGAAGAAATAAAGACTCCCATATCTTCCTTGAATCACGCCACAAAGATAACGATAATCTAACAAATAGCACACGGGAATTCTCATATCTTTGATAGGATTTCCCCCAAATAGTCGTAGGGAAACGGAAAAATCATTTTTGGGGATAGAATAAAAAAGAGTGAAGAATGTTGAACACTCTTCACTCATCCTTTATACACTTCCGTAGAACGGATGATTAATCATCCTCTCCCGGTGCTATGATTGTCCAGATACCTGCTGCAAAACCAGAGCCAACGAATGGACCTACGAGGAATACCCAAAGGTCACTTATTGCCTGTCCACCTTCAAAGATGGCTGGTCCGAATGAACGAGCAGGATTGACAGATGTACCTGTATAATGTATTCCAACAAGGTGGATAAGCACAAGTGAGAGACCAATTGCAAGTCCTGCAAAGTTGCCTGCACCCACCTTTGAATCTGTCGTTCCAAGGACAACAAGTACGAATATTGTTGTGAGTACAATCTCAGCAATGAGACCTACCATTGTGCCATGATCGCCACAACTGTTAGCTCCAGTCTGTGTGCCACCAGCAAGTGCCAGATCATTGGAAGTGAGAACAAAGAGAATGGCAGCACCAAGAATACCACCGATAACCTGGAACACCATGTAAAGTCCAGCGTCCTTAGCAGAGATACGTCCCGTGAAGAGACATGCAAGAGTTATTGCAGGATTGATGTGACAGCCACTTGTTCCACCAATGGTGTAAGCCATTGCCACAACAGCAAGACCAAAAGCCAAAGAAGTTCCGACAACACTCGCAGTATCAACTCCACAATTAAGACTTACTGCTGTTCCACATCCAAGAAGTACGAGTACCATAGTACCGATCATTTCGGCTAAATACTTTTTCATAATAATTTGATAATTAAAGTTAGTTAATAAAATATTTATTTGTTAGCACTGCAAAAATACAAATAATTTACAAATAACAAAACTTTTTCAACACAAAATGTGATATTCTGTTGATTATTTTCTTTTATCATTTGTATTTTGGAGTTAAGACTTTTCAGAATTAGGAATTAGAAACTTTATCAAATGAGTAATGAGAAATTAGTAATGACAAGCACCACCAACAGTTCTGAGGCGGACGCCAATTACTAATTATCAACTACTAATTATTCATTACTCATTACTCATTCCTCATTACTCATTCCTCATTACCTTCAGGTTCGGGTGCTACAATTTCTTCTGGAGACAAGGCTGCAAACTTTGAACATCCCTGAAGAAGCACAATACGACTGTAGAGAAGGATTGGCATAAGCATGAACCAGTATATAATGAGTGTGGTGTTGGAAGGTGTCGGACGTGTGTTGTCCATGATTCCCATTGTGTCATTGATAAGTATAACAGCATATATCAGATGACGGGCAGACCATAATAAATACGAAAAACGAATCTTCTTCATTGCTTCTGTGCGGAAATACTTATAGATGGACATTCCCGCATAAACACAGTTGGCAGCAAACGCTACCTCAAGCAATGCCTTTGCGATGTAATCATACACAACCTTGTCAAAGACAGAACAAGCAAGAACAACATTAAGTACCACAAGTGCCATCTCGATACGGAAAGGACGCCCGAAGAAGGCATCCGTGAACTGGATGTCCAACAGATGAATGTGATAACAGAATGCAAGATAGATGATTGACTGTACAATCACGTATGGTACGTTGAAGGATGACATCATCATACCAAACACATCCTTGCCAAGATATTCCGTAATGAATGGTTCGCACACCATCAATGGATGCTTGAACATCATCACAATGCACTCGATAAGCAATGCAATTGCAATATACTTGATTGTTAATCTTAAACTCATAGCCCTTTTTGTGAAGATTGTTTTTATTACTTATACCTATTTTATTTCTTTTGCAGGAAGTGTAGTCTCTATTCCCTGTTCCCTATGACAAATACGTACCTCAATGCCGAATTTGTTGTTAAGATGCTCAGCTATGTGCTGGGCTGAATATACAGAACGGTGACGACCACCAGTACAGCCACAACAAATCATAAGGTCTGTGAAGCCACGTTCCATGAATCGCTTGGCATGGAAATCGACAAGCTTATATGCTGACTCGAGGAACGTGAGAATCTCTCCGTCCTGCTCGAGGAAGTCGATAACAGGCTGGTCAAGTCCCGTGAGTTGCTTGTACTCGTTGTATCGTCCAGGGTTATGAGTGCTACGACAGTCAAAGACATAGCCTCCACCATTAGGAGTGTCATCCTTAGGAATACCACGCTTGAATGAGAAAGAATACACCCTTACGACAAGCGGACGTATTGCTTCCTTGAGGTAAGAAGCATCATTTGCGAGATACTCTGCCACCTTATTGTCCGCCTTGTTCTCCTCCTTCACATCCTTTACAAGTTCCTCAAGTACCTGTTTCAGATATGGATAAGCATCACTAGTACCATTGGCAAGTTCCGCCTTCAGGTTTACGAGTGCAGGAGGGATACTCTTGACAAAATGTTCCTTTTTCTCCCATAATCCACGATAACCGTACGCGCCAAGCACCTGTAGCAAACGGAAGAGGACGAAAAGGCGAAGCTTAGTCATAAACTCATCCTTACTCATCTTACACTATGGTTGGAGAGCATCAATATACACGTCAATCAATTCATTACGAAGAGCATCAGAATAGTGGGCTGAAGCCTGCCATA
>JAGCWG010000121.1 GCA_017961965.1 Bacteroidaceae bacterium
ATCTTTGAAATCTTCTTATTGAGTTTAAACTTGTTCTTTGAGTAGAACACGCAAGCTGTCTGCTTCTTCAATCCTTTCTCACCCTCAAGGTGGCTCTTGAACTGCTGACTGAGATCATAGCGGAAAGGAAGGAAGCCAGTCTTCTTCTGAAGCATAACGCTATCAACCTTTGTGATGTCTGTTATGTATGCGATTGTGTCACCAAACTCCTGTGAGAAGCCGAATACATACACAACACCTGGGAGTTTACCGATTTCGTATGGATTAAGCTCACGATGAGCCTCCTTGACTTTTTTCTTGTCTTCTTTCTTTACCTTAGCAGCCTTACCGCCATTATCTGACTGTGCAGAGGTTGTAAGGAATGTTCCCATGACTAATGCTGCAAGTACGAAAAGTTTAAGTTTCATATTAAGTCTTTGATTATTATTTTGGAGGGATAAGGGAGTGTTTTACTCGTTTTGACCTCCATAAGTTAGTATGGCATTTTAAAACATTAATCGGGGGATGACAAAGTTACCCCCCGAATTAAGCTATACCTTATCCGAGATAAGACTTGAGCAACTTACTACGGTTGCTTGTCCTAAGTCTGCGGATGGCTTTTTCTTTAATCTGACGAACTCTCTCACGAGTAAGATTGAAGCGATCGCCAATCTCTTCGAGTGTCTTCTCTGAGTCACCGATACCGAAGAACATCTGAATGATTTCCTTCTCACGCTGACTGAGAGTATCGAGTGCACGGTCAATCTCCTTTGCAAGTGACTCGTTCACGAGCGAACGGTCAGCCATAGGAGAATCGTCGTTGATGAGCACATCGAGAAGACTGTTGTCCTCACCCTCAACGAATGGAGCATCTACGGAAATGTGACGACCTGAAACCTTCATTGTGTCGGCAATCTTATCCACTGGGATAGCCAACTCGTCTGCGAGTTCTTCTGGCGAAGGACGGCGCTCATTTTCCTGCTCGAACTTTGAGAATGCCTTGCTAATCTTGTTGAGAGAACCAACCTGATTAAGTGGAAGACGAACGATACGTGACTGTTCTGCGAGTGCCTGAAGGATTGACTGGCGAATCCACCATACTGCGTAACTGATGAACTTGAATCCACGTGTCTCATCAAATTTCTCGGCTGCCTTGATAAGGCCCAGATTTCCCTCATTGATGAGGTCAGGAAGACTTAATCCTTGATTCTGGTACTGTTTTGCTACAGAAACGACGAAACGCAGATTTGCTCGTGTCAATTTCTCCAATGCACGACGACCCTCAGGTCCACCCTTGCGGATCTTTCCCGCAAGTTCTACCTCTTCTTCAACTGTAATCAAATCCTCACGACCGATTTCCTGCAAATACTTATCGAGTGACGCACTCTCACGGTTCGTGATACTTTTGGTAATCTTTAATTGTCTCATATTACTTCTAAACGCGCATAAAAAAGCATGCAATGGTATGAAGTTTTTTCGTAACTCGATTATTATTCCAGTTCTTTTTTGATTTTTTATATTTTTTTCACTATTTTTGCGAACATTTTGACCTGTATTTTTCGCAATGCACTAAGGTGCCTATTAGAAAACCTTAAAGAAACAGAACAAAAACAAGAAAAAACAGGTTTTCTTTTGTTTTCTTATGTTTTCTTTTGTTTTTCCAATTGGCCGCTTTGCGGCAAAAAGCATGGTTAACTTTTAATTTTTAATTTTTAATTTTCTCGCCGTGGCTCCACTTGCAGAAAGATTACGTCCGCAGACACTGGACGACTACATAGGACAGAAACACCTCGTGGGCGAAGGTGCCGTAATACGTAGGATGATTGAACAGAAACGCATCAGTTCATTCATACTCTGGGGACCTCCGGGTGTGGGTAAGACAACGCTTGCCAACATACTCGCAAGGACACTCGATGTGCCCTTCTTCACTCTTAGTGCCGTGACATCGGGAGTGAAGGACGTGCGTGAGGTGATAGACAAGGCAAAGGCCTCCCGTTTCTTCGGACAGACGACAACTGGAGGCACGGGTTCCCCTATCCTCTTCATCGACGAGATTCACCGCTTCAGCAAGTCGCAGCAGGACTCGCTCCTCGGAGCTGTGGAGCAAGGGATAGTCACTCTTATCGGAGCTACGACGGAAAATCCGTCATTCGAGGTGATACGCCCTCTCCTCAGCCGTTGTCAGGTGTACGTACTCAAGTCGCTTGGCAAGGACGACCTTCTCGAGCTCATGCATTCAGCCGTCACAAAGGACGTGTTCCTCAAGCAGAAGGAGATAGACTTCAAGGAGACGGACGCCATGATGAGATACAGTGGAGGCGATGCCCGCAAACTGCTCAATATTCTTGAACTTGTGGTAGAGTCACAACAAGGCAACAAAGTGGTTATCACAGATTCATGTGTAACGGAAACACTTAAGCAGAATCCGCTTGCATACGACAAGGATGGCGAAATGCTATATGACATTATCTCCGCATTCATCAAGAGCATCAGAGGTAGCGCACCCGATGCGGCAATATATTATCTTGCACGAATGA
>JAGCWG010000122.1 GCA_017961965.1 Bacteroidaceae bacterium
TATTTCCGTGGCGTTGCCGTGGCTGGCTACAAGTTGTACGAACTGATGACGACAGACGTGGGACATGCGTGGACGCGCTCCGACGGACTCGCCAAGTACGAGCCGAGGGCATTGTGCCATCCTGACGGCTTTCCGTGCATGGTGTACCTGAACGGCGACTTCTACGGCATCTACAGCTGGCAACTAAAAAAGCACCGTGCAAACATGGCGCAGAGGAAGAACGACGCAAGGCACATTCACTTGGATGGACGGATAGCGAACAGTACGTTCTGGGGCGGCGTGATAGACTGGACGGCATTTGAGATACGAAATCCCAAGGACATAAGTGAGGAGACGTGCCAATGTGTGGTGTCGCTTTCAAAGGCGTGCAGCGACCTGCAGAGGATGGAGATCGAGGAGCGTGGAGCGGCAGAGCTGCGTGCTGAGTTCATGCGGAGGTTTGATGTGCAGAGCCTCGTAGACTATGCCTGCTTGCATTATCTCATTGCCAACTACGATGGTTTCGCCAAGAACTGGCAGTGGTTCACCTACGACGGAGTGAGGTGGTTCGTGGCACCCTACGACCTTGACAGCACGTTTGGTAACGTTGACACGGGCAACGTGCTGATGCCCGTCAGCAGGACTGGCCTTGACCCTTACTGGGTACTGTACACGGAGGGACCCATGTATTGGTTGGCGCGCTACTTCATGGACGACATCAAGAAGCGGTATTGTCAGCTTAGAAGTGACGGTATGATAGGAAGAGAAATGGTGAAGGAGTTCGTTAACGACTGGTACTGGCGTATAGGAGAGCGCAATTACGAAGAGGAGTGGAAACGATGGAAGGACAGCAAGTGCATCAGGGAACCGCAGTATGCGTGGTGCTGGAAGCCCGTGGACGAATGGGTGAGATACCACGGACTACCCGACTGGGATTCCACGGTTGAGTACAAGGCTGGTGATGTGTGCCGGCTTGACATGTGCGAGTGGGTGGCAACGGCAGACAACAAGGGTGTAAAGCCCTACGTGAGTCTGGGATACGTGGACAGTATGGAACGTTTGGAGGAATGGATAGACGAGCGTTTCTCCCTGATAGACTCATATCTGGGATACGTAGAGGATGTAGGTATCGGAAAGGAAACCATCGGCAAATGTGCCACAAGCATCAAGGCAGGAATATACGACATGCTCGGGAATAGGAACAACAGTTTGCGCAATGGGGTGAACATCATCGTCGGAGAGGATGGGCGGACAAGGAAAGTCTTGTCAAAACATGTGCAGCATTGACATATCTTTTAGAAGGGAGTTATTTCAATCTTCCCAAAAGTTTCAGGAAACGTGTCAGGTGTTCGCCTTCGCCCATCTGTTGCTGTAGAACATTGCGCAGATCCTGGTAGTATGTATTAAACTGTTCTAGTGTCTTGCGCTGTTCTTGCGGGAAGTAAGCAAGGCGCAAGGGAGTAGCTTCCAGATAACCGAGGGGATCGGTATAGACCATACCCGCCTCATGTTGTTTGTAATCTGCAACAGCATGACTGATGCGTGCCATGTTAGCCTTTGTCCCATCGGTGACAGAATAGTCGGCATCGGCATATTCCACCTCAATGACATGGTTGGTGGAGCAGTCGAGTTGTCCTAAGTCGGCTTGTGTTTCAAGTGCGTAGCCATCGTAGATGAAGGCAATCTCTCGCCCGTCTAAACAAATGCGTGTGGGAGCCAATGCGCATGGTAACGCTAAATGATAGCCACGGTGTGAGGGCATCTGCGGATAATTGCCGCGACGTGCTGCCATGTTAATGTGAAGCTTACCATCCTTGCGCTCATAACTAAGCATGGTGGTGGCAAACTGCGTGGCGTAATCGCAATCGTTGCCGTTGTCCTCATACATCTCGAAGTTGCCACTCTGTCCGTTGGGGAAGATACGGATACCTACCTCTTGTTGGGTACCACTGAGATTCTTTATATGAGTATAGAAAGGAATGATACATCCTGCCTTGACATAGACAGGGTATTCGTCGATGGTAAAGGCACGTTCCACAACCTGACCGCCTTGTAGCAATGTTCCTGTCTCATATTCTATCCATTCGCCTTCGGGCAACCACACTTTCATCCGTACATAACCGTCATCCTCGCTGACGGGTTCCACGATGGGAGCAATCATCATCTCATCACCGAACATATATTGGTTGCGGAAGTCGTAAGCCTCTTGATTCATCGGATAGTCGTAGTACATCGGGCGGCAAAGCGAAACACCCGTCTCGTAGTCTTCACGTGCCATGGTGTAGATATATGGTACGAGTGCATATCGCCCGTCGATGATGCGTTTCAAACGACTCTTTGTAGCATGGTCGAAAGCCCAAGGTTCCTTGTTCAATGCAGGGTCTTTCGTGGAATGTGTGCGTAGGATAGGCAGATATTGTCCCATCTGCATGGCACGAGTATAAAGTTCGGTGGGAACGGGTGTTCCCCATTTCAGACTCTGGTGTCCACCGATGTCATGGCTCCAATAGCCATAGAGCACATTAGAGGCAGTACTGTTGAAATAGGGCAGATAGGCAAGACTCTCCCATGTGATGTAACTGTCACCTGAGAATCCCACCTGATAACGATGATTGCCGAGACCACCCCATCGGTGATAGAGCATGGGGCGTTTGTCGTGACGACGTTGCATATCAGAGAAGAAAAGGTAATTACACCACCACGTATTGCTGAGTCCTTCCACTTGTTTGTCGTTGAGCCATTGCTGCCAGTCGAGCCACCAGAAGTCAACACCATCGTTCATGTAAGGATGCAGGTATGTCTCAAAGATGGCTTTCATCATTTTCTTGTCGCTCCCCAACCATTCCACAGGCTTGCCATCGGTGCGCCCCATGCGTTGGGCAAATTCCTTGTACTTCTTTTCATACGGACGCACACCGTCGGCAGGGTGAAGGTTCATGGTGGCGTTGATACCTTTTCCCTCAAGGAATTGCAAGAACTGACGATAGTCAGGAAAGAGATTCTCATTCCAGTCCCAACCCGTCCATCCTCCGCCAGCCTTCTCACTGATTGGATGCCAGTCCATGTCAATGACACGGACATCAAGGGGAATACTGTTTTCATCAAACCAATGAACTAAGTTTCGGAAATCTTGGTCAGAATAACTCCAGTACCGGCTCCACCAGTAACCGAAGGCATAACGTGGCGGCA
>JAGCWG010000123.1 GCA_017961965.1 Bacteroidaceae bacterium
ACAGCACACATCTATCACCAATTCCTTGAAACTCATCTAACGGCTCAGATTAAGAGTCCAGATGGCAGCATTAACTGGATTTTCCCTAAGGATATGACTGTGGAGAAGTTCATCAATGATCTACTGATGGTGGTGTTCTTCTTTACAGTGGGTCTTGAGATAAAGCGCGAAGTGATATGCGGTGAGCTATCCAATGTAAAAAAAGCGCTCCTCCCTGTCATTGCTGCTGCAGGTGGAATGGCAATGCCAGCACTTATATATACATTATTCAACCACGGTACAATAACAGATGGTGGATGGGGAATACCAACAGCCACAGATATTGCTTTTGCCGTAGGAATAATGTCAATTCTCGGCAACAGAGTGCCAGTATCACTCAAGATATTCCTTACTGCACTTGCAATTGCGGATGACCTCGGAGCTATACTTGTAGTGGCCATATTCTATGGCGGTAGTATCGATCTGCCATTACTTTGCCTTGCCTTGGCAATCATTGCAGTTGTGCTAATCATGAACATTCTCGGAGAGAAACGTTTATTCCTCTACCTACTTCCAGCCATCGTGGTGTGGTTCCTCTTCTACTATTCAGGAATACACTCTACCATGTCAGGCGTAGTCATGGCATTCCTCATTCCTATGGATGCACGATACAAGCGTTCATACTTCAACAGAAGTCTTGTCAAGTACAAGAACAAACTGGCAACACCGATATCTGTGAGCGATGAGGAAAATTTCCCTAATGCTTATGAACGTCATTGCCTTCGTCGTCTGAGCCATATCAGTAATAATACAATAGGCATGAGCTATCGTCTGGAGTACAAACTGAGTCCTTGGGTGAATTTCTGCATAATGCCTATTTTTGCTTTGGCTAATGCAGGTGTAGTCATTCCTGATGTCAGTTTCTTTAATATATTCCAATCGCTGCCAGGCATCGTGGGAGCTGGTCACGTAGGAATGGGTATTTTCTTTGGTTTGCTTCTTGGTAAGCCTCTCGGTATTACGCTCGCAAGCTTCTGTGCCATCAAGATGAAAGTCGGTGCTATGCCTGACAATGCTTCATGGAAGATGATGTTTGCAGTGGCATGCCTCGGCGGTATAGGTTTCACCATGTCTATTTTCGTGGATACGCTATCATTTGGCGGCCTTGGTGCGGAAGTAACAGAAACGTTGCGTGCGAGCGGTAAGATTGCTGTACTGCTGGGCTCTCTGTGTTCTGGTATATTAGGAAGCGTGTTAATCACATTCTTCCATGGACTTGAGAATAAAGGTAAGTGAGTTCAAGTATTGATGAACAAGTAACTGTTACTAAAAACAGAATACAGCAGAACAACAATAGTTCTGAGACTGATAGGAAAATATACACAATAAACTAAGAGCGGTACAAACACAATGTGTATTTGTACCGCTCTATTATTTCCACCCTATATGGTTGTTATTTCATTCTGTTCTTTCGTTCCTTGACGGCAGCGGTGATGTACATACGCATCATCTCGATAGCCTGTACATTGTTGCCACCATTAGGGATGATGATGTCAGCATACTGCTTGGTTGGCTCAATGAACTCGTCGTGCATTGGCTTGAGCACATTACGATACTTGTCGATGAGCATCTCAAGAGGATGACCACGCTCTGCAATGTCACGTACGATGACACGAAGGAGACGCTCATCAGGCGCTGCATCAACGAATATCTTCAAGTCCATCTGGTCACGGATATTCTTATCGTAGAGAGCCATGATGCCCTCGACGATGATGACCTCCTTTGGTTCAACATGTACGGTGTCCTCCAAACGTGTACAAGTGAGGTAAGAGTATGTTGGCTGCTCTATCGCCCTACCCGCCTTCAACTCAGCTATATGCTTGGAGAGCAGCGACCACTCGAACGCATCAGGGTGGTCAAAGTTAGTCTTCTTACGCACGTCAAGCGGAAGATGTGACTGGTCATTGTAATATGAATCCTGAGGAATAACAGCTACTGTGCTCTCCTCCAGACTCTCAAGAATCTTACGTACGACGGTGGTCTTACCAGAACCTGTTCCGCCTGCAATACCTATTATCATAATCTTGGCCCCCCATCCCCCGAAGGGGGCGTCCATCCGGAACGCCTGCCCCGTAAATGGAGGTTGTGGGATATATTTATTTTTATTGTTTAACTTTTATTTCTTAATCAATATTTTGCCGCCAAGCGGCCAGTTAGAAAAACAAAAGAAAACATAGGAAAACAAAAGAAAACAAAAGAAAACAGAATAATTAACAATTAATAATCAATAATTAACATGCATACTCTGTGTTCTTTGTGCCCTCTGTGTTTGAAAATAAAATTATCTTTAATTTTCTAAATTTTCGTGCCACTAAGACTGTCTTATTTCCTCCACAAGTGGAAGGAGGACTTTCCTTACAACCTTGTCATTCAACTGATGCTCACCATCAAAGCGGATGAGATGGTCAGCAAGGTAGTTCTTCTTGAATATCGCCTCGGCATTCTTTACCGTGTCGTCGTGCATACCCACGAGACACCAACAGGTCTGCTGCTGTTCCTTGGTGATACCCTTGAACTGCTGACGCTCCATCATGTTGTGGTGCTGTATGATGTCCTTAGTAATCTTGAACGTCTTGGCACCATCATATCGTCCGTTGAAGAACTTATGTTCGCCAGTCTTCAAGCCCTTTGACATTGTGGACATATTGAACGCAGGATTGACAAGAATACGCTTGTAGTCACGCATCTGCTGGGCATACATACCACCCATACTCGTACCGATGATAAGGTCAGGATTCTCCGTCCTGACATACTCCTGCAAGTAAGGCAAAGCCTCCACTGGGTCAACAGGTATATCTGGTGCCACAACCTCATCATCTGGCAACAGATTACGCAGAATCTCTACCGTGCCACTGGCATGCGATGAGCCAAAACCATGGAAATATACTATCTTCATTTTACTATATTAAACATTAGACCCTCTCCCCTGCCCTTCCCTTCTATTAGAGGGTGACTAATGCAAGAGGGCAGTAGAATTATCTTGAATTACTATAAGAACCTTAGAGAACTGTACTACCACCTACTCCTCCCCTCGTGGAGGCTGGGAGGGGGCCGTCTTTTTCAGGAATATGCTATGGTCTATGCATTTAGGCAGTTCCTCCTGATAATGAGTAACCATGATGAGCGTCTTGTTCTTGCGCTGGCAGAAAGTCTCAATCACATCCTTCACGAGACGACGGTTCTTCATGTCAAGTCCATGAAGTGGCTCGTCAAGAATAAGTAGTGATGGGTCTTTCACAAATGCACGAGCAAGGAGTACAAGTCTCTGTTCGCCCGAAGAAAGCTTGAGGAACGTAGTGTCCTTGTACTTGGCTATGCCGAACACATCCATCCAGAACTCGCAAATGCCCATCTGCTCAGGCTTAGGTTTCTTGTAGAGTCCCGTAGCATCGCTCAGTCCGCTTGCCACGATGTCGATGGAAGGCAGGTCGCGCATGAATGCACGGTGCATCTCCGGCGATATGTAGCCAATATGTTTCTTGATGTCCCATATACTCTCACCTGTACCACGCTTGTAGTCAAACAGCACGATATTGTTGGCATAAGCCTGCGGATTATCGGCACACACGATACTCAACAGTGTACTCTTACCCGCTCCGTTCTCTCCGCTCAATGCCCAATGTTCGCCATTAAGCACGCTGAAACTCAAGTCCTTCAATATGGTACGCTCGCCATATCGTATATTGACATCTTTGAAGTCTATGACGTGCTGTGTACCAGGCTCTGCATCATCGTCCGAACCCTTGGCATAAGGAAGCGATAGTATTGCCTCTGCCTTTTCATCGGTAATGACACGTGATGGTGGAACAGGCTGACTTGCCTTGTATTCGGCTATCGTCATCTTAGGTTTCATGTCCATATCATCCACTGGGATGACATGAGTCACGAACAATGGTATATCGTCCGTCTTGGAGAGAACGAGTATGATGAGGATATCCGTTTCCTTGGACAATATTGTCAGGAACTCATGCAACTGCTTGCGTGCATTCACATCAAGACCGATGAACGGATTATCCATTATGAGTACACGTGGATTGGTAAGCAAAGTCTTCGTGAGCTGAAACTTACGCAACTCACCGCTACTGAGCATGATGACACGCTTGTCAACAAGCTGATCAAGATGAAAGATATCATACAGGCGGTCGCGCATCCTTTCAAGTTCTATGCGTACCTGCTGCTTGTCGGCCTCTTCCCTTGCCACACGTTCGGCAGCCTCTGCTTCGCTCTCGTCACGCACAAGGAACTTGTCATAGTTGCTTGTACGGGTGATACCTTGCTCTGCCACACGGAATGCTTCGTCAAGCAACTCGCCCACCGTAGGAGCTTCGTCCACATCATTCTGGTTCCAACGCTGCTGGTAGTAATACTGACCGTCAGATGCGCCATACGAATCACGGAACGTCATGTACTTGATGTTGTCGCTCACCATCTTTGCCTTGCTCGGAGCAAAGTCATACTTCACCTCCGTCATGAGCAGGGCATGTTTGCCCGTGATGACATCCACGAGCATACTCTTGCCAGCGCCATTATCACCGACAATGGCAACCTGTTCACCAGCAAGGATGTCAAGATTTATTGGACTTTTGAACCTGTACAAAGGATGGCGTGTGACACCATCGGTTATCTGAATTATATGCTGCATAATACCAAAAAAGGAATCTCACATTTGAAATTAAGGGCAAAGATATAGATTTTCGCTTTAACTTGGTCAGCAAACCAGACAAAATTCTTAATTTTGTAAGTAATTTTGAGTTTGTGAGTTTACAAGTTTTTAAGTTCATGCGGATTAAGAGAGGACTTGGAAAACAAAAAAACACAGGACTCACAAAGAACTCAGAGATTTCTAAAAGAGAATTTTATGTTTCCACAAAGAAGAAAAGCTCTGTGTTCTCCGTGTTCTCTGTGTTTCACACAAAAAACAGAAGAAATGACAAGAATCATCATATCAACACTATGTCTGCTCCAAAGCGTATGCGGATTAGCTCAGGAGAATGCCGTATATGTGGAAAACCTCAAGTCCATTCAGGTAAAAGCCAATGGTACTTGGGGCGAACCGCCTCTGATGATACTCCACAGCAACAACTATGTGGAGATAAGCTTTGACGACCTCCAGCACAACTTCGTACGCTACACTTATACCATCACTCATTGCAATGCCGACTGGACACCATCTGACATCAACCGCAACGAGTACATGGACGGCTTTGCCGACAACAAGATTGAGGACTACGAGCAGAGCATGAGTACCATGATGGACTATAACCACTACACACTCTGCCTCCCTAATGATGATGTGAAGTTGCTCATCAGCGGTAACTACAAGGTCACTATATATGAAGAAGGCGAAGACGAGCCAGTGGCAGAGGCTTGCTTCAGCATCATCGAGCCACGAGTGGGCGTTGAAGTGTCTGTATCGGGCAATACCGACATCGATACATGGGCACAGCACCAGCAGGTGGAATTCAACATCAACTACACGGGCTACGAGGTACGCAACCCCGTTGACGAGTTCTACCC
>JAGCWG010000124.1 GCA_017961965.1 Bacteroidaceae bacterium
AACTCTAAGAGTTTCGACACAGTATCGCTGGTTCCTATATAATCACGACGATCCCATTTCATCACAGAGCAAGATGGAAGTAAAGAGGCATACCCCTCAATCGTACCCATACGACGTATCTTGTTATGAGGTGCTTGCTTCAGTTGAAGGAATCCACCAATAGGCGCTTCCACATTACGATAGCATGGTGTCTTGCCACTCCAAGGAGAACCGTAAACACGTGCCACTCCATCATCTGTGATGCGTACAACAGGATTATCGTCATTCATGAGGTCCGTTCCATCGATATATTTAAGCCAAAGTCCCGTATGAGTACTCTTACCCGTTCCACTCACTCCGAGACACATATATCCCTTGCCATCCTTACGGACAACAGATGAGTGCATGAGGAGAGTGTTGTGAGGAGCCGTAGAGAAAGCATACATAAGCATGAGAGCATTATTCAATCCAAAGTTGCGCATACGATAGTCTCCGTTGAGGGCAAGATGTCCTTCGGAGAAGTCCCCCTTACATTCAAGGATGCAACATTGCTCTTGCATCTCGTTACTTATGAGAATCTGGTACGTACCATCTTCCATCTGATACACACCATGATTGCAACCGCCACAGTCAAACTGCCCTATCTCTCCACCCTTCTGCTTTGGACGGAAAGAGTCATCAACGGTAAGCGTGAATATAAGTTCTGTACCAGCATCTGGAGCGTCAATTTTGAACGGCTCGCTCGACTGTATAAGTTCACTTGTGTTATTATCATCAGCAAATATTATGCTATATGTGAACCCCGCTACTTTATAATATAATGTTTCCATAATGTACTTGAGTTTTTACATTAGTAAGTTTTTGAGTTCTTGATTTTTTTGTTGAGACCAAGGACGGTCTCAAATGATATTACTCATTCCTCATTGGCTCAGTATCTCCATTCGAGACTTTCGTACTCTTTGATGACAACATCAATGGTTGTCTCATTAGGATTGAGCGACATGGAAATTCCTCCACAATGTTCTTTATCGGTCGTGATAAATGAACTGCCCAATATTGTGGAGTAAATCTTAGACGCAACATAGGAATACGGAACTGCTTTGTTAAACACAGAATTCCATTCTGCATAATCTGCAATCTTTTCTTCTTCGTCAAAACCATGTTCTACAGTATTGGCTTCCATTATCATACGGTAGATCATTTCCTTCATGTCGAAGAATCCAGCTTGATAGCCATTTCTGAATTTGTAGCTCAAATAATCTGTCGTACCGTTGTATCTACATTTCTTCAGTTCGTCTCCGTACTTTGACGTCATCTTATTTGTGACAATCCTAAGACTGTCAAGCTGATTGCAACGCATAACAGATAATACCACTCCTGATTCAGGGATTTGCTCCCATCCGTCATAAGTCTTGCCATAAGTATCAACCACGGATTTGTAGTCAACATCCTTAGATATAAGCATTGGCATAATCAAATCATAAGGTGCACCATCCGCTGGTATTTCTGCAGGCGAACCAATAATATAGTCGGCACAATTTCGTAGCTGGTATGCTATCTCTATGTTCTGCATATAGCAAAGATCAAAAAGTATGAAATCAAGATGAGGCAGACTTTTAATGGCTTCTGCCAAATCAACGATTCTCATTTCCTTACCTACAGAGTTACTTTGATCGTTCAAGCCATTGTCAATACCAAACGATTTACGTCGTTTGCTATAAGTCAACATATCTTGTGTAGGAGGAAGCCAACCAAGGCCATGACTATTGAATATCAAACCATAAGATTTAGCTGGGTAATGTCGTATGATGTATTTGAAAGCATCCATCATCACCTCCTTTGAACAGGAATTACCATCCGTATTGTAAGTGAAAACCGGCATGAAAGAGTTGACTGACAAAGCATTAGTGTTTCGGTCGATTACGAATATTTGAGGATTAGAGATACCATCATAATAGATGACAATACGATCTTTCTCACCTAAACGATGAGCACACTTAATCATCTCATTTATGTCATCGCGAAGACGCGATGCTAATGAGTTCTCCGCAGGCATATAACATATAATGGTTCTTTCTCCACTTATAACCTTCTTGTCATCATCGTCTTTACACGAAAAGAACGACACGCTTACGAGTGCCGTAATAACGATGTATGCTATAGACCTGAAGAATCGCATATAATTATAGGTTTGTAAGTTTGCGTGTTTTTTGTTTGATACCAAGTACGGTGTCAAATACTATTTTACTCATAGCTACTTCACATCCAATGGGTGAACAAACTTAAACTCCTCCTGCCCGATGTTTACCACAGTGGTATGTTCCATGCCAAGATAACGCTTTCTCATCTTTGAAAGCTTCTTATTGAGTTTAACCTTGTTCTTTGAGTAGAACACGCAAGGTGTCTGCTTCTTCAATCCTTTCTCACCCTCAAGGTGGTTCTTCAACTGCTGACTGAGGTCATAGCGGAAAGGAAGGAAGCCAGTCTTTTTCTGAAGCATTATGCTGTCAATCTTCGTAATGTCTGTAATGTAAGCGATTGTGTCGCCAAACTCATGAGAGAATCCGAATACATATACAACACCTGGGA
>JAGCWG010000125.1 GCA_017961965.1 Bacteroidaceae bacterium
AGCACGTCGGATTGGGAAAGAACATTCAATATCAAACGTGCATTTTATATTCTCGCCGTAAATTTACAAAAAAGAACATATCAATCATTGTTTTTAACTCGAAAAATAGCGCAATTTCGTATAAAGTTCCAAAACGGTTCTTGTAAAGAACAATGCTTTGTCAAAAAGGAATGTATTGAAGGCGTGCAAAGTTGAGTTAACTCGCATATTTTTTGATGGGATTTTTGTCGGGACAAAATGGTGGGATTGAATCGGATAAAATGTGCACACTAACTCTGTTTTGTTGATTTGTTAATGCTATCTCTACATTGCAGTCGTTCGTATCGTCTTTTGAGTGAGTGTTAAATTTTCTTAAATATAATTATAAGGAGGGAAAAATGAATAAAATTAGGCAAAAATGTTGTACCTTAGATTCATAATTCTGAAGCGAGGCTGACAGCCGATTTCCAGAGGGGGTGAGACAGGGTTTTGTTGCATGAAAATCTGATGCCCATCAGCGAAGGAGATACGAACGTGTTACGAAGGGCTGCCGAGGCATTGCCGAAGGATTCGACGGGTGAACTATGCATTCACCACAACTTGACATCCAATCAATTATGCTGAGACGTTCTGACATGGGGTCTGTAAAAAGACTGTGTGAAGGAAAAGATTATTGACTAAGAAAATACATATCATCCAAATACAAAACGTAACAATACCATTTTCAGACTATGCGCGAACTGAAGGACAGAGAGATTAGTATCCTTGAGGAACAGGGATGCATGGCAGAGGACTGGAGCAACATCCTTGTGAGTGACGACTTCACCACCGACACGATGCACAACGTGGCGTTGTATGGTCATGTGGAGTTAGGCAGCATGATGGGAAGCATCGAGGTGGAGGAGGGGTTCCTCCGTCGATGCGGGATACGTAATGCATCCTTGCGTAACGTGTCTGTGGGCGATGACTGTCTCATAGAGAACATACACGGCTACATCAGCGGTTACACCATTGGATGCCATTGCCTTCTGTCCAACATCGGCACCATGACCTGTCAGGAAGATGCCACATTTGGTAGCGGCACGGTCATATCCGTACTCAACGAGGGCGGAAAGGGTAATGTCACTCTCTGCGAGGAACTGACGGCTCAGATCGCTTGGATGATGATTAACTTCCCCGACGCTATGCGTCGAATGAAGAATGAAGAATGTAGAATGAAGAATGAAGAATGCGCAACCCATAACTCAATCGGCTCATACGCCCGCATCATGAATGTCAAGGATATACGCAACGCCAAGATAGGGGATTACTGCGAGATACAGGGTGCAAGTCGTCTTGACGACTGTACCATCATGAGCAATGAGGATGCTTGCACCTTCATCGGTACTGATACTGTCATACGTGGGTCAATCGTTGCTCCGGGTGCAACGGTGACGGACGGGGCAAAGGTGTATGAGTGTTTCGTGGGCGAATCCGTTCATATCGGCAAGGGCTTCTCGGCTGAGGCGAGCCTGTTCTTTGCCAACAGCTACATGGACAATGGCGAGGCGTGTGCCGCCCTCTGCGGACCGTTCTCTACCTCCCACCACAAGAGCACGCTCCTCATTGGCGGTGCTTTCTCGTTCTACAACGCCGGTTCGGCAACCAACCAGAGTAACCATGCCTACAAGATGGGACCTATCCATTGGGGTATGCTCGACCGAGGTGCAAAGACCGCCAGCGGATGCCACATCCTATGGCCTGCACACATCGGTGCTTTCTCCATGGCAATGGGCAAGATACAGACCCATCCGCAGTTGCACACTCTTCCATTTTCGTATGTCATAGCCGAAGGCAACAAGACCTACGTCGTTCCGGGCATCAACATCAAGACAGTGGGCACATGGCGTGACGTGAACAAATGGCGCAAGCGTGACTTGCGACCTCTGTCCTCACGCAACGACATCATCAACTTCGCTTTTCCTAACCCTTATCTTATACAGAATGTGCTTGAGGGACGACGCATCCTCAAGGATTTACTCCATAACTCTGAGGGTAACTCTGAGGAACAGAGCGTACAAGAATATGCGTATAATGGCACATTTATCAAACACGATGCTGCGGTACGTGGAATACGTTTCTACGACCTCATTATCCGTCTCTTCCTTTTCGAGTATTACACACACAACAAGGTCAGCGATGCCGTTGCACACCACGACCGATGGTTCGACATCTTCGGCATGCTTACTCCTAAGCATGAATTAGATACAATCATTCACGATATCAGCACAGGCGACATAGATTCCCTATCTACACTCCAGCAAAGACTACAGGAAACACACGACGCCTACCCTCTCCATTGTGCAGAATATGCCGAGTATCTTATCTCCATACTCAGCGAAGAAATATCCAATCCTGACACTCTGCAATATCAATCAGAACAGGCACATGACGAATGGCTTAATCTCATCGCACGAGATGCAGAAAAGGAGTACCAGATGGGCGATGTGGACAAGGATACGCTCGACGCTTTCCTCAACAGCCTCGCACAATAATAACTCCCCCAAAACGCACACAGCCGCGCAAAGCGGAAAGATGTTAAAGACAAGCGAAGCGGCAAGATATCCGTTACATTTACTCATAGAACTGCTGGCGTTTGAGCCAGAGCTTGAAGAGAGAGTCGTTGAAGGACAATTCCTGCCCGTCTATGTCGATAAGGTCCTTCTTCAGCAGAGCCTTCTTGACCGACTGGATATTGGCAGAAGACTCCAGACGATACTTCTTGATTACCTCCTTGCGACTGAAACCAGAAGTCACACCATTGGCAAGCGCACGCAAGAAATTAAGCTGATGCTCAGACAATTGTTCCACTTCTCTCTGGAAGAACACCTTATTCTGCTCCAACAAGTCATCTATGGCATCAGACACATCCTTATTTGCCACAACCTTGTCAGATTTATACCACACCACCCATGCAAGATGCTGCACGTATGACGACAGATTTTCTGTTGCCTCACATATCCTTGTTGCCTGTTCCTCAGAGATAACCTTACCCGTCTCACGGAACTTGGCACAGATAAACGCTACCCATTCATCCGTAGGTATCTTCTTCAGAAACATCATGTCACCAAACTTGTAGAAAGGCATACCCTTGTCATTAAATATATTCTCCATAAGATGCTTCTTACTTCCGAACATACAATAGGTTACATTCTGCTGATGCTGCCACACAGACCTGAGCTTCTTCTGGAATTTCAAGGAGTCAGAGAAATCCGCAACCTGTTGAAACTCATCAATACCCACCACAATACGCACGCCTTTCTTCTGTGCAATCTTCTCAGGCAACTGCAAGATGTCCAGCTCGGTATCATCCTTTGGACTCCACTCAAACGACAACGTAAAGTCATTCATTGGGTCAGAGCCAAACGAGAACTTAGGCGAGATATTCGCAAGAAACATCTTGACCGTCTCGACCCACTCGTCCAGTTTCGACGACGTCTGCCTGACCACAGCCGTAGCAAAGGCGTGGTAAAACTCATACTCCGACTTACATTGGAACACATCAATAAAGACAGGAATGATTTCACGATTATCCATCTCTCCCATGACCTTCTTCACGAGCGAGGTCTTTCCCCACCTACGAGGCGAGATAAGCACCGTGTTTATGCCATGAGTAAGATTGGCAGAAAGACGCTTTGCATCCTCTGTCCTGTCTGTAAAATATACGCCCTCAACAGCCTTGCCAAAGACGAACGGATTTTCCATTGCCATACGCACAACTTATTGGTTTACGGTTGCAAAGATAAGTAATAAACTTATTAGTAACAACTTTATTACTAACAAAGTTATTACTAATCCTCAAAAACATACATTTTCCGCCTTGCGACAGGACTTTTCGACAAGAAACTTGCCGCTTCGCGCGGCTGATTTTTAAGAACCCGCCGCCGAGGGCGGCTAAATACGCAATCTGCGCAATCTTAGAGCTTTCTGTGTTTCAACCCTTTTGTTTTGCACGAATTATCATGTAATTGACCACGAATTATCATAAATGTTTTTGTGTTAATTGGCTACGCCGAACTAAAGGTTTGTGTTAAATAAACCTCCGTGTCCTCTGCTTTCTCTGTGTTTCAACCCTTTTGTTTTGCACGAATTATCTCTGTTCGTCAACTTATCAGCGATAGAGCATTCTTTCTCCTCGCCCTGAAAGGGAGAGGTTG
>JAGCWG010000126.1 GCA_017961965.1 Bacteroidaceae bacterium
GGATAATATATATAATATTGATGTGTCTCACGCCTGTTCTCGCCATGGCGCAGAACGAAGGAGAGCAGAAAATCATTCAGAAAATCAGCAAGGCTGCCCAAAGTATGACGAGTATGCAGTGTGACTTCGTGCAGACGAAGCACATGAAACTTCTGAACGACAACATGGTTTCGTATGGCAAGATGTATTATCAGAAAAGCAGTAAACTTCGTTGGGAATACACTTCACCATATACATACACATTCATTCTCAATGATTCAAAGGTTCTCTTGAAAAAGGGTAATCGTAATGACGTTATCGATGTCAACCAGAACAAGATGTTCAAGGAGATTGCCCGAATGATGATGAACAGCGTGGTGGGCAAATGCCTTACTGACAAGAAGGATTTCAAGATATCCGTGGCAGAGACGTCAGAGCAATATGTTGCGACACTACTTCCACAGAAGAAAGATATGAAACAGATGTTCTCCAAGGTTATTCTCTATGTCAATAAGCGTCAGCTCTCAATAGCAAAGGTAGAAATGCAAGAGAAGAAAGGAGACAATACAGTCATAGAACTTAAAAATATACAATTAAACAAGAATATCAATGCTTCGGTATTTGCTATCAATTAGATATTTGCTTGTATTACTGCTACTATCTGTTTCATCCGAACTATTCTCGCAGGCTCAGTTTCCGCATAAAGACGGAGAACGTGCAAGGTATGACGTGAAAATAGACATCAAGAAAGCCTACATTAGTGGCGTATGTATGATGGTAATGGATGAAGGTATAGTCAAAGCAAGCATTGTTAATGAATTCGGACTTTCTGCAGTGGATTTTACATATAATCCTACCAAGGACAAGGTGAAGATACTAAATGTGATGAGCAAGATGGACAAATGGTACATCAGAAGGGTGCTTAGAAAAGATTTCAGGTACATAATGCACCAGCTCTCACAGGGTATCCACACTTACGAAAACAAGAAACAGCATATAACATATACATTCAACCCGTTAAAGGATGACATTAAAGAATAGTCTGTACACTATAGTTACAAAGAATGAGACTGACAAAGGTCCTTCTTTCCGTATCCAACTAAATAGTGAACATACAATATATAAGGCTCATTTCCCTGGTCAACCTATCACTCCAGGCGTATGTATTACTCAGATAGCCAAGGAGCTTATTGAGGAGCTTCTGGATGAGCCACTGGAGATTAAGACAATAAAGAACATCAAGTTCCTGTCTATAATATCTCCCGATGATGTTACAGAGATTGACTATAATATCACAAGCATCAAGGAAGAAGAACAGGAGATAAAATCTCAGATTACAGTAACGTCAGGGGATGTCGTTTATGCCAAGATATCGTTAGTATGTCAGAAACAGTAGATCAGGAAAGACTTATCGCTCAGCGCAAGAAACTTCATGAACGAGGTATATGCGTGGTAATTCCGACATTTAATAATGTTGGAACCATTGCTGATGTCGTACAGCGTTCTAAGGTTCAGTGTGATGATGTTATTGTTGTCTGTGATGGTGCAAATGACGGTACACTTGAGGTCTTGCAGGCGATGGATGGCATCACCCTTGTAGCCTACCCCAACAATGCGGGCAAAGGTGAAGCCCTTAAACGTGGCTTCAAGAAAGCACTTGAGATGGGCTTTGCATACGCAATAACGCTTGACTCTGATGGTCAGCATTTCCCAGAAGACATAAATATCATGCTTGAGGCATCATGTAAATATCCTGGAGCATTGATAGTTGGTGAACGCAAGGACCTTGAGCTTGTGCAAAGAAGTGGAGGTAGTAAGTTCGCCAATAAATTCAGTAACTTCTGGTTCTGGGTACAGACAGGCAAAGCATTGAAAGATACACAGACAGGTTTCCGCCTCTACCCTATCAAGAAGTTATATGGGCTGTCTTTTCTCACATCAAGATACGAGGCAGAGCTTGAACTTCTTGTCTTTGCTTCATGGCATGGAGTGAAGATAGTCTCGGTTCCTGTTAATGTGTATTATCCTGCGCCAGAGGAGCGTGTATCACATTTCCGCCCTGCAAAAGATTTCACACGTATATCAATACTTAACACGGTTCTATGTTTCCTTGCCATAGTATATGGACTACCTCTCCGTATTTACCGTGGAGTGATGATAATACTCAGAACGATATATTCGTTCATGTTCTTCCTGATATTCTCCATGTTCATAATGACACCTATTACGGTGGTGTACTTGAAGATAGGCAAGATTACCGATAAGAAGCGTTACCATCTTCATTGTATTCTGAACTTCATGGCAAGGTTCGTACTCAAGATACATGGAATACCTGGAGTGAAATTCTCAATTGCAAATCCTCATAATGAGGACTTTGAGAAACCTGCGGTAATCATTTGCAACCACCAGTCGCACTTGGATCTTATGACAATGCTCATACAGACACGAAAACTTGTAGTGCTGACCAACGACTGGGTATGGAACAGTCCGTACTATAGCTATGTGATTCATAAAGCCGAGTTCTACCCTGTTTCAGCAGGTGTGGACACGATAATGCCAAAACTTAAGAACCTCGTGGAAC
>JAGCWG010000127.1 GCA_017961965.1 Bacteroidaceae bacterium
TGTACACGACATACATACCATCTTTCCTTTTTGATTTTACAGTAGCTTTTAATGTTGCCATATTAAGTTTATATTATATGATTACACGCAATAGTGCGCATTCATATAATATAATTCAGACTCTGGAAGACATTCTCTATTTAACAACAAATTTGGTATAATGCTACCTATTGACACATAGAAGAGAATTAGCAGTAAAGGTACATCTGGTACATATCAGCATTATAATTTTGGTTTCAAAAAATGTACTCAGATTTTTGGTAAACAGGCTAAATTTTTGGTAAACAAATTTTATGCAGAACTTCCTATTGGCACACAGAAGAGCATTTTACAATTTTTCAACTACCTATATATCAGTGGTTTACATATTTAAAAAGTGTTGACCAGAAAAACACGTTTTCTCAAGAGAAACAAAAATGCAAGTGCTTGATAATAAAGCACTTGCATTTTTAAGTGTCTCAAAAACATGAAAATTATTCACATTCCAGAGCGCCCTGTGCGGCGGCAAGACGTGCAATAGGTACACGGAATGGAGAACATGATGCGTAATCCATGCCAATCTTGGCACAGAACTTGACGGATGATGGTTCGCCTCCATGCTCACCACAGATACCTGTGCGCATTCCTGGACGTACGGCACGACCCTTCTCCACTGCCATCTTGATGAGTTGACCTACTCCGTTCTGGTCAAGCACCTGGAATGGGTCAACCTTGAGGATCTTCTTCTCAAGATAAACTGGGAGGAATGATGCGATATCGTCACGTGAGTAACCGAAGGTCATCTGAGTGAGGTCGTTAGTACCGAATGAGAAATACTCTGCCTCTGTTGCTATGCGATTAGCTGTAAGTGCAGCACGTGGAGTTTCAATCATTGTACCAATCTCGAAGTCGAGCTCCACGCCTTCTTCCTTGAATACCTCCTTGGCTACTCGCTGGATAATCTCCTTCTGCTGCTTCAACTCATAGAGAATACCTACGAGAGGCACCATGATTTCTGGATGAGGGTCGAATCCTTCCTTCTTCAGCTGACATGCTGCACCAAGGATGGCACGTGTCTGCATGGCTGTAATCTCTGGGAATGTGATTCCGAGACGGCAACCACGATGACCAAGCATTGGGTTGTTCTCTGCAAGTGACTCAACACGACGCTGGATAGTCTTGAGGTCAACGCCCATCTCCTTTGCCATTGTCTCCTGTCCTGCAAGGTCGTGTGGTACGAACTCATGGAGAGGTGGGTCGAGAAGACGGATATTGACGTGAAGTCCGTCCATTGCCTTGAGGATGCCGTAGAAGTCAGCCTTCTGATAAGGGAGAAGCTTTGCAAGTGCCTTCTCACGTCCCTCTGCTGTCTCAGAGAGAATCATCTCACGCATGGCAATAATCTTCTTGTCCTCGAAGAACATGTGCTCGGTACGTGTAAGACCGATACCCTTTGCACCGAACGCACGTGCCACCTCTGCATCGTGTGGTGTGTCGGCATTGGTACGAACCTGAAGCTTTGTATATTTGTCGCAGAGATCCATGAGAGCCTTGAAGTCGCCAGAGAGTTCTGCTGCCTTGGTAGCAATCTCGCCTGCATAAACCTGACCCGTTGTACCATTGAGAGAGATGTAATCACCCTCCTTGTATGTAACGCCCTCTATCTCTACTGTCTTTGACTTGTAATCCACATTGATTGCTCCTGCACCTGACACACAACACTTACCCATACCACGGGCAACGACAGCAGCGTGTGAAGTCCTACCGCCACGTGCTGTGAGGATTCCCTGTGCAGATGCCATACCAGCAAGGTCCTCTGGTGATGTCTCGATACGTACCATGACCACCTTGTGACCATTGGCTGCCCACTCCTGTGCATCGTCGGCATGGAACACTATCTGTCCGCATGCTGCACCCGGAGAAGCTGGGAGACCTTGAGTGATGACCTTAGCCTTCTTGAGTGCTTCCTTGTCGAAGACAGGATGGAGAAGTTCGTCGAGCTTCTGAGGTTCACAACGGAGGATGGCAGTCTTCTCATCAATGAGTCCTTCCTTGAGGAGGTCCATCGCAATCTTGACCATGGCTGTACCAGTACGCTTTCCGTTACGTGTCTGGAGGAACCAGAGCTTGCCTTCCTGTACGGTGAACTCCATGTCCTGCATATCGTGATAGTGACGTTCAAGCTTGTCCTGAAGTGCGTCAAGTTCCTTGTATAGTTCAGGCATTGCCTCTTCCATTGAAGGGTACTTGCTCACGCGCTCTGCCTCAGAGATACCAGCACGCTCTGCCCAACGCTGACTACCAATCTTAGTAATCTGTTGTGGAGTACGGATACCTGCCACAACGTCCTCACCCTGTGCATTGATAAGATATTCACCGTTGAAGAGGTTCTCGCCATTACCAGCATCACGTGAGAAACATACACCTGTGGCAGATGTATCGCCCATGTTACCGAACACCATAGCCATTACAGACACGGCAGTACCCCACTCGTCCGGAATACCTTCCATCTTACGATAGAGGATAGCACGCTCGTTCATCCAGCTGCGGAACACAGCACAGATAGCACCCCAGAGCTGAACGACAGGATCTGTTGGGAAGTCCTGACCTGTCTGCTCCTTGATAGCTTTCTTGAAGAGTTCAACAAGACGCTTGAGAGACTCGACAGAGAGATCCTTGTCAAGTGTTACGCCCTGCTCTTCCTTCACCTTCTCGATGATAGCCTCGAATGGGTCAA
>JAGCWG010000128.1 GCA_017961965.1 Bacteroidaceae bacterium
CTCCACACTCAGGACTCCAGCTTCCTTGAGGAAGGCAAGGGCTACAACAAGGAAAAGGTTCTCCGATTCCTCAACAACTGGACAAGAGCAAGCGTAAACGCTTGTCTAATTAACAATTAAAAATTAACAATTAACATGCCATCCGGAGAGTTTTAATTAGTAATGAGTAATGAGCAATTAGTAATGGCAAGCACCGACGTTTTAATTAATTAATAATTAGTAATTAGTAGTAACAAGTTCCGTCAGCGATTCTTAGCCGAATGACTATTACTCACTTCTCATTGATAATTACTCATTAGAAACAATTCCTAATTTTTAAAAATGGCCCCTCCCGACATCAACACTTCGACAAGAGAAGAACGTTTGACATACGTGCGTAAGACGTGGGAATGTATTCACAACTGCGAGTTGTGCGGCAAGTGCCGTGTTCTCAAGGGAAGGGATGCCGAAACGCTATATGCAGACTATATTGATGGTAGGAGAACATATTTGGACGTAACATTAGAAATAAGGAAGTGAAACAACAGAAGGAACATAAACTACGTATGGAGCCGGATACATACTATGTGTGGTGTGGCGGTTCATGCGACTATGCCCATGAAGAGCGTTGCAGCGGGGGTGCTTATATCATGCAAAGGAATGACGAGACGCTTGACACCTACGTCATCTCTGACGACCACACCACGGAGTTCCGCATGATTCTCTCCGTCATGATTCATGCCATGAAGGTCATCCCAGAGGGTGCCTCCATAGTATTCATGACAAACGTCTCATACATACAGCAAAACTACGACAGACTACCTACGGACAAATCCGCCAATGCCGACCTCATCAACGAGTGCATCTCACTCAAGGCAAGACACACTTCCGTCAATGTCCGCATTGTTCCATTCCACAAGTATTCAATCTTGCCAGCTACGCACGAACTGGCACACGATGCCATGACAGAGAGAAGGGCCCCCCAACCCCCGAAGGGGGCGGCCATCCGGATGACAATTGATAATTGAAAATTGATAAGCCATCCGGATGACATTATCAATGAGGAATTAGGAACTAAGCTAAGTGGTCTCACTGACCGTAGGGAAGTAATGTGGAATGAGGAATTGAATCTAATGAACAATTAGCAATGAATAATGAGTAATAGCCATTCGGCAAAGAACTGCTGACGGAACTTGTCATTACTAATTGTACATTGTTCATTACTCATTAAATTTGTGATTATCGATTTGAAATATGGAATAAACAAACTTTAATCTTAAAAAACGCTAACAGATGGGCGATGTTTGGGTAATTATGTTTATCTTTGTGGGTCGATAAAGGATATCTCACTATGAACAAAAAGAAATATATTATATCAGGGTCATTATTTTTAACTTCTGTATTAACGATTAACGCACAGAAATTTGTTATTGGAAATTATGTCTTTCCTAAGGATAAAGCGACGTATTACGGTGAGTTGCTCAGCGGCAAACCTAACGGCAAGGGCAAGACTACGTTCACCAATGGTGATGTGTATGAGGGTCAGTACGAGAAGGGCAAGCGCCAGGGTAATGGTACATACACCTTTGCGGATGGCGAGCGTTACGAGGGACAATGGCATCAGGACCACCAGCATGGTAAGGGCATTTACTACTTTGCCAACAATAACAAGTATGACGGTCTGTGGTACATTGACTACCAGCAGGGACACGGAATCATGTATTATTACAATGGTGACAAGTATGTTGGTAACTGGGTTCAGGACAAGCGTGAAGGACAAGGTACATACACATGGGCTAACGGTGTCTATTACAGAGGTGAGTGGAAAAACGACGAGAAATGTGGTCATGGCGTGTTCGACTGGCGTGATGGCAGCTCGTATGTAGGCAACATGGAACATAACATGCGTAACGGTCAAGGTACATACATCTATGCCAATGGCGATAAATATACAGGTGGCTGGCGTGATAACATGATGCATGGCAAGGGTATATATATATTCCATAACGGCGACAAATATGAAGGCGACTATGTTCGTGGCGAACGTACTGGTCAAGGTATCTTTACATATGGAGACAACCGTAAATATATAGGTCAATTTGTCAACGGACTCATGGAGGGTACTGGTGTATATACATGGCCCAATGGTGCAAAATATGAGGGTACATGGGCAGATGACAAGCAGCATGGTCGTGGCAAATATACAGGTATAAATGGTGACGTATATGACGGAGAATGGGAAAACGGTGAGATGAACGGTGAAGGCATTCTCCGTATGTCCGACGGAACAAAGTACAGAGGTCATTTTAAACATGGTCACAAGAATGGCAAGGGTGTTGAGGAATATCCTGACGGTTCACGTTATGAAGGTGGTTTTGTGGACGACCTCAAGGATGGAGCCTTCGTCGAGAAGGACAAGAATGGCACGCCTCGCAGAAAGGGTTTCTACAAGAGAGGTAAACTCGAGACTGCAACGAACATGTAAGTTTTTTGAAAAAAAATGAAGAAAAGGCATATTAAGAAGTCAGGTCACCTGATGCGAATGATTGTTGCGTGGATATTCGGTATCTACGCAACAATCATTGTTCTTCTTAATACGCCTTTCATGCAACGTTTTGTAGCCGAAAGGGTGGCTGGAGTTCTCTCGTCTGAAATTGGTACGCCAGTAAATATCGGCTCTGTGAACGTTGGATTCCTCAACCATCTTATTATTAACGATCTTGTGGCTGTGGATAAGGATGGCGTGACTATGCTGAAGGTGGGGCGTGTGTCAGCCTCCATCGACATCGTGCGTACCATGAATGGACAAATATGTATTCCTTCGGCACAATTATTCGGTGTGACGGCTGTTATCTACAAGAAGACAAAGGATGCTCCTCTCAACATTCAGTATGTCATAGATGCTTTCTCGTCTGATGAAGAGAAAGAATCAAAACCTCTCAATCTTCGTATCAACACCCTACTCGTCCGCCATACAAACGTAAAGTATGACGTAAAGAGTGAGCAAAACAAACCAGGTTCCTTCAATACGAATCATATTGATGCACGCAACATAGGTTTTAATCTTTCGCTTAAAGCATTCACCCAAGACTCGCTTAATGTGTCACTCAAGCGCTTCTCCGCACGTGAATACAACTCTGGACTTTATATTAGAGAACTTGGATTAAAATGCGAGGCGAACAAGTCAAAGGCTGAACTGTCAGACTTCATCGTCAGCACAAGTGGTTCTTCCATTTCCATACCTGAGATTGGTGTTGACTATTCGCGTTATGACAAAGATAAATATGTTACCCTAACCTGTCCTCTAACGATTGACGGACAGTTTTCCCTTTCTGACTTCAGTTGTTTCTCACGCAAGTTGGACGACTTGACAGAAACATATACCATCCATACTGATGTGGAAGGCTCGACTGATAAGCTTAATGTCAATCAACTGGAACTGAACGATGAGAATATGGATATAACGCTTGCCATGTCGGCAAGTGTATATAACGTATTATCCGACCTCTCCGTTGATGCTGACATAGAACATATTGGTGTTACAGGCAGAGGAATAAGGCAGTTGCTATGCGAACTGGACGTGGAAGAACATAGCGTTAGTCCACTTGTCAATGCTGGCGACGTGGAAATGAGGTCTGCTGTTCATTATGACAATAACATGGTTTCTGCCAAAGGTAACGTAACGACAGATGCTGGTAGTCTCACACTTGACGCATCTTACAGCAAGGACAAACACCTACTATGCAACGTAGGAACAGATACGGAAGACGGCGTGAACCTCGGCATGATTCTTGGCGAGGAAAAGATTGGCAGAATAAATGCTGATGTGGTAGCGGATGTAAGCTTCGCTAACAATAGAAAAATACCTGATGGAACACTTAAAGTCACGATTCCAGCTTTTGAATACAACGGCTATAAATACAATAATATAGGTATTGACATAAACAACATTGGAGGCAAGTCCAAGGTAGCACTTACCGTAGATGATGAAAACGCAAGGTTAAACACTGATATTGACTATTCGCAGGCAGGTCGCAAGCATAACCTCGACCTTACGATGGCGTTGAAAGAGTTCACACCTAACGCCATGAACATTGTCAAGGATTATGCTGGAGACAAGTTGTCCGTTAACCTTGACGCACACTTGAACGGCTCAAGCATAGACGATTTAAGTGGAAATGTCTCCATGAAGGACGCCAAGCTTGTAACGTCTGACACAGTATACAACGTAAAGAGCGTGAATATCAACGTGGAACAGCGAAGCGACGGTTTCACAAGCCTTTTCCTCCTTAGTGACTTCCTCGATGCAAGGATAAAGGGATACGGAAAATTTTCTGCCATC
>JAGCWG010000129.1 GCA_017961965.1 Bacteroidaceae bacterium
CGCGAAGGATGGGGCTCAGAACCTGAGTTTGACGGACAGGAATGGGCAAACAAGGATGTAGTACTCGTAAGCATCAACTACCGTCTCGGTATCTTCGGTTTCCTTGCACATCCACTCTTGAGCGAGGAGAACGAGAACGGTGTGTCAGGCAACTACGGCATACTCGACCAGATAGAAGCACTCAGATGGATTCGCAAGAACATCGCACAGTTTGGCGGTGACCCAGAAAACGTCACTATCTTCGGACAGAGTGCGGGAGCAGGAAGTGTAAAGACGATATGCGAGTCACCACTTGCACGAGGATATTTCCAGAAGGCTGTCATCATGAGCGGTGGCGGTATCACCATACCTGACCCTGATGCACCTAAGATGGACACATCAAAGATGCCTAAGGACTTCATCTTCCGTAACGTAACATTTGACGAAGCACAGCAGGAAGCAAAGATTGTCTTCGACTGGGCAGGACTCACTGACCTTGAGAAGATGCGCCGTGCATCTACCGAGTTCCTCTATTCTCTCGGAAGCATATACTCAGCATCTGGAAACAACGAGGGTGCCATTGCACAGCGTCCACTCGTGGATGGCTACGTGAGCAAGGAGACATTTGACGAAGCAGCTCTTGACGGTTCACTTGCTGATGTTCCATATATGATTGGTTATACGCTCAACGACATGGGCAATATGTCTCCAGGCATTGCCGACTTCTGTAAGGTTCGTGAGAGTAAGGGGGGCAAAGCATGGGCATACGAATTTGCACGTCCTCTTCCTGATGACGGCTCACATCCTGAGGTTACAGCACGTCTCAAGGGTGCATTCCACTCATCCGACCTCTGGTACGTATTCAAGTCACTCAAGCATTGCTGGCGTCCTTGGACACAAGGTGACTGGGACCTCTCAGAGAAGATGCTTACAGCATGGACCAACTTCGTAAAGTACGGAGACCCTAACGGCAATGACGGTGGCGAATGGACACCTTACACAAAGTCTAATGGCAAGTTCATGCTCTTCAAGCTCGACGCAAACGACAAGGAAAACTCAGAAATGGGCGACCCAATCGTGGATGAGGAATAATTCTTGCCGCAAAGCGGCCAATTAGAAAAACATTCAAGAAACAGATCAAAAACAAGAAAAAACATTTTTGTTTTCTGTTTCTTGAATCGATTTCTAATAGTAGCGTAAGACAAGAGAAATTCAGGGCTAATCAACTACAAAAACAGAAGAGCATGTTTATAAAGACAAATCTGGATGCAAAACTTGCTGACAAACTGAGAAAATATGTATATGATATCATTGGTTGTTGTCAAGATGTTCATCGAGAACAAGGACCAGAATTGACGGAATATGTTTATCAGGAATCTTTACATATTGCTTTAGAGCAAGAAAATATTTCTCACATTAAAGAATACTACTTTAATCCAACTTTTAGAGGCATTCCACTAAAGACAAAGATGAGAGTAGATTTCTTTTGTAAAGGTAATGTCTTTGTGGAATGCAAAGCCATTGAAAAAATCGGAACACATGAGCGTTTACAATTATGGAGCTATATGCGAGCCGCTAAAATCCAAATAGGAATACTTTACAATTTTCTTCCAGTATTAGACGAGTGTGAGAAATACTATCTCGATTTGGAAACAAATACTATCTGTTATTTTTAGATATTTGTTTCAAAACAAGAAAAAGAATGTTTTTTCTTGTTTTTGATCTGTTTCTTGACTGTTTTTCTAATTGGCGCCCTGCGCAAAAAAAAATGAAAAGATTATTTACATTTATAGCAATGGTTACTCTGTTGGGTAGCCATTGCCTTGCACAACCTCCACGTTTCCGTATGCAGAAGAACGAGGAGATTCGTTATGCACTCCACCTCGACAACATCACGATGGAGATAGATGCCAATAACGGAGCACGAATAGTGTCACTGAAGATGGACACTACTGAAGTCATATCACAACTGAAGATGCCTAATACATACGGTAGCACCTTCTGGACAAGTCCGCAGAAAGAATGGAACTGGCCACCAGTGCGTGAACATGACATGGCTCCATATACGGTGACCAAGGACGGTGATGCCATCATCATGACAAGCTCCCTCTCCGAACGCTTCCCTCTAAGAATAAGGAAACGCTTCGAGACAGACAAAAAGGACAAGTGCATCAAGGTGACATACACCATCATCAACGAGTCAAGCGAGGCACGCAAGGTAGCACCATGGGAGATTACCCGTGTACTTGCCCAAGGCTCAATATTCTTTGATGCCGATGTTGATGCAATCACAGGTGCAAACAACATGGAGCCAATATCGTTTGTCAAGAAGAATGGCTTTGCATGGTATGACATTGACCACAAGGAAGGTACAAATCGTAAGATTAACTCTGACGGCAAAGGTTGGCTTGCATACA
>JAGCWG010000130.1 GCA_017961965.1 Bacteroidaceae bacterium
GTCAAATCTTTGCCAAAGACTTTGATGTTTCTGCCTTTGTTGGTTGAGTAGCATCTACTCCACTTAACTCTGCCTTATACGCATGAAACTGTTCATGGTAGCCGTTGAACACATTGATGTCAACATCGCCATGGATGCCACGCACACGACCGAAAGGAGTGAGTTGCCAGAAGAGCAGCTTGACCTCAGGACGATACTCGCCATAACGGGCAATCCATACCTGATACTTCTCACAGATGTCGGGAGCCTTTACAAGGTGCTGACGTATAAACTTCTGACTTACGTATAGTATAGGACGCTTACCCGTACTTGCCTCTACAGTATTCATCCATATACGTATTGACTCGAACAGTTTCTGTTCGCCTCCACCCTTGGCTATCTCACGGTCGGTAGGTTCAACATCAAGTACAGGGGGCAGGTCATTAGCCTGCACATTGGTATTCTTGAGGAAGAAACGTGCCTGGTCAATTGCCTTGGTCTTGACAGAATAAAAATGGTATGCGCCACAGAGTATTCCGTGACGACGTGCATCACGTGCATCCATAGCATAATACTTGCTCTTAATCGTCGTGCCCTGTGTTGACTTGATATAGACGAACGACACAGGATAATTGATTGAGTCGGAGGCGTCTCCGCTGTTCTTTGCACCAAGGTAAGATATGCGAAGATTCTTCCAGTCGATATTGTAACGCTTCCTGCCTATCTCGTGCTGATAGCGTGAGATGTCTATTCCATACACACGGAGCGAATTATACACCATACGCTCACCCTTGTACTTGCCGTCCTTCCACTCGCCTGCCTTGACCATCTGTCCAGGAGTGACGAGGAAACCATTGCCATGACGATTACCATTGAGCCATTCGCCCTCATAATAGCTGCCGTCAAAGTAGCTGTAACGACCCACTCCACAAGGCTTGCCATCGTGTGTAAGTTCGCCACGATATGTTCCTACAGAATCGGTAAACGTGCCTCGCACAAGTGTGTCTTCCTCACAGTCGCCAAGGTACTTATAACCAAGCGTGTCGAGTTCAGAGATGTCGTGACACTCGTCAGGAGTGAATCCGAGGAAACGGCCGTCAGCATCCCACATAGGATTGTGGGAGAAGGCATCCTTGAGACGCACCTTGCCGGCATCTTTCTTGCCATATTCTGGTACGAAGACGGAATCCTTCATCGTGTATTCAAACTTGCCAAACAATGGGAACGACACAGAGCACGCACCCTCAGGAAGCATCATCGACTCAATCTTGAGCAACACAGAATGCTTGTCCATCTTCCTATATTGAAGACCTGAGATACATTCCTCACCTTCCTTAACAAAAGGCAGACGATAGCACCACAGTTTTTGTATGGCTTTATTTCCACTTACGCTCACATTATAATAAGACAGAGGCACGACCTCTATGTTCTTTGAGTTACGCAGAATCTCAAGACGTGAAAGAAGATTATAGTTAGCTTTCTGCTCAGCCATCTTACGTTTGGAGTATTTGGTCACACGGTCATACTCGCTATCCATACCGTTGTGGACGGATATGTAATATTCGAGTTCCTTCTCTATCCCGTCATTATCGCTTATGCGACGCTCCATATTGCGGATATTGGCAGCAAGGATAGAGTCAAGTCCCGTGTTCATCTTACGAGATAGACGTTCGACGTCAGGAGCAAAGTCCTTGGCAAC
>JAGCWG010000131.1 GCA_017961965.1 Bacteroidaceae bacterium
ACTAACACAGAGAAGATGGAGTGTGAGATGGAGAACCCACTCATCCTCATCTATGATAAGAAGATTTCTAACCTTCAGGAGTTCCTTCCTATCCTCAACCCTGCCGCACAGACAGGACGTCCAATCCTCGTCATTGCTGAGGATGTAGAGTCAGAGGCTCTTACTACACTCGTAGTAAACCGTCTCCGTGCTCAGCTCAAGATTTGTGCTGTCAAGGCTCCAGGATTTGGCGACCGTCGTAAGGCTATGCTCGAGGATATTGCAATCCTTATAGGTGGTGTAGTTGTATCAGAGGAGAAGGGCTTGAAGCTTGAGCAGGCTACTATCGAGATGATGGGTTCTGCTGAGAAGGTTACTATCTCTAAGGATAACACTACTATCGTTGGTGGTAAGGGTAAGAAGGAACTTATCCAGGAACGTATCAACCAGATTAAGAACGAAATCAAGAATTCTACATCTGACTACGACAAGGAGAAGCTTCAGGAGCGTCTTGGTAAGCTCTCTGGTGGTGTAGCTGTACTCTATGTAGGTGCTGCATCAGAGGTAGAGATGAAGGAGAAGAAGGATCGTGTTGACGATGCTCTCTGCGCTACACGTGCTGCTATTGAGGAAGGAACTATTCCTGGTGGTGGTGTTGCTCTTATCCGTGCTATCGAGTGCCTCGAAGGACTTGAGGGTGAGAATGCTGATGAGACAACTGGTATCAAGATTATCAAGCGTGCAATCGAGGAGCCACTCCGTCAGATTGTAGAGAACGCTGGTCTTGAGGGTTCAGTAGTTGTAGAGAAGGTACGTAACCAGAAGGGTGACTTCGGTTACAATGCTCGTAAGGATACATACGAGAACCTTCGTGAGTCAGGTATCATCGACCCAGCTAAGGTTACTCGTGTAGCTCTTGAGAACGCAGCATCTATCGCTGGTATGTTCCTTACTACAGAGTGCGTAATCTGCGATGCTAAGGAAGACAAGCCAGAGATGCCAATGGGTGCTCCAGGCATGGGCGGCATGATGTAATAGTAAAAGAAGCTTTACATAATCATAATTGAAGAGGAACAGGATTTCGGTCTTGTTCCTCTTTTTTTGTTGATGAAAAACCATTATATTTGCATAGAAATAAACTAATACGATAAGTCTATGGATAAAATCAACTTTGACAATTTACCTTCAAACTACTCCGTTTGTACATTTGCTGATTGTCCGTTGGCATCAACCTGCCTTCATCAGTTGGCATACTATGAGCTTGCTGGTCGTACTGATTTCTTACGACTAATAAGCCCTCGTTTATGTTCCAAGGATGAGAAGTGTTCTCGCTATCGTGACAATATGCCACAGCGTTATGCACGTGGATTTACCAAGATGCAAGACCATATGCTTACCACCCAGTTCCGCAGGTTCAAGATTTTGATGATGAGCAGATATCCACGTAGCACATACTATGCTTTGCGTAGTGGAAAGGTACTTTTGTCTCCAAAGGAACAAAACTACATCCTTGGTGTCTTACGCAAAATAGGAATAACGGAAGACCTGAAATTTGACAGTTATGAGGATACTGTTGTATTTGATGAATAACAATTACTTACAGTGTTAAAGTTTCTTACGCTTATTAGACAAGTGTCTAATACCCATTAGACACTTGTCTAAAAGGCGTTAGACAGTTGTCTAATCACCATTAGACTCTTGTCTAATCGCCTATAGACTTTTTAGTAAGTGAACCAAGAACTACTGGCGATGGTTATTATGAGAGTTGTATTGTAGAACCTGAGAATATCCTAATAGAAATAACTGTATAACTTATTACAATTTAACAGGCATTTAACGCTCATTAAGTAGTCGTTAAATACCTGTTAAACGTTGTTTGAAGACTGTTTGAAGACTGCTCAAACGATGTTCAATCCTCAAATGGTATTTCGAGTTGTCCATCACCAAGGAGGTTGAATGTCATGCGGTGGTATGGCGTTGTCCCAGGTTCCTTTATACCTTGACGATGAGCCTTGGTAGGATAGCCTGCATTCTTGTCCCAGCCATAGAAAGGATATTCCTTGTGAAGCTCCTTCATATAGTCATCACGGTATGTCTTGGCAAGAATACTTGCGGCTGCAATGCTGAGATATTTGCCATCACCCTTCACAATCGTCGTGTGAGGCACTTTATTTCCGTCAGCGTCCTTGTATTCATAGAAACGGTTTCCGTCGATTAGGAGCGCTTCTGGACGTGTTTTAAGCCCATCTATTGCACGGTGCATGGCTGTGATGCTTGCCTTGAGTATGTTTATCTTGTCTATCTCCTCTGCTGTGACTATTCCGAGACTCCATGCAATGGCGTCACGTTCTATCTCCTCACGCAAGGCATAGCGTTGCTTTGCGGTGAGTTGTTTTGAGTCATTAAGCTTGTCATTGTGATAGTCCTTAGGGAGGATTACTGCAGCAGCATACACGCTTCCTGCAAGGCATCCTCTTCCTGCCTCGTCACATCCTGCCTCGATGAGGTCTTTGTTTAAGTATGGTAGTAACACTTTGATGAGTTTTTAAGTTTTTAAGTTTGTGAGTTTTTAAGTTTTTAAGTTTTTGAGTTTGTGAGTTTTTAAGTTTTTAAGTTTTTAAGTTTGTGAGTTTTTGGTTCTTAATTTTTTAAGTTCTTGAGTTTATGAATTTAATATAAAAACTTCTGCACGAGAACTAAAAAACTTACAAACTCACAAACTTAAAAACTTATTTATCAATTCCTTCATACCCTCTGATGCACCTTTCTTGATGTGTGTGATGCCTAA
>JAGCWG010000132.1 GCA_017961965.1 Bacteroidaceae bacterium
TGATATGGTCATTTGTGGAATAATTATGTATGGAGTAAAATATAGTAAAACTAATTCATCTCCAGTCCGAAGACTTGCTGAAGCTTAACAAGAGGTTCGTACTCCTTATAGAGTTCCTGCAACTGCTCATACTTACTCAGTATCTTCTTGTGTTCGGTCGCCTCGGTGAGACGAACAGTCATTCGGATATTTGGATTACCGAAAGCCTGCTGAATGAACACTTGTACTTTCGGGATGAACTTTATGTAACGCGACTGAATGACTGGGTTCTCGGCAAGAATCTCGAACGTCACGCCGTCGTCAAGTATCTTTGGTTCGATGGAATTGAACCTGCCAGCCATGTCTGTTTCTTCTCGTGGCAACGTAAGGGCAAACCTCTTAAGTTCAATCGTAAGGTCCGTAACGGTGAACTCCCTTGCCTTAGCCGTCGTACCGTCATACTGTGGTACGTTCTGCATCCTCTTCTTTGCTTCCTCTGCCTCCTGCTTTTTCTTGTCATTAACGGCATTGTTGATGGAGAACCCTGTCAGAGTTTTCCTCAAGCCAACATGAGGAGAAGCAGGCATCGTCGGACGAGGAATGTCTGGTTGCAGTGGAGCCGTGGCTGCTGGAGTGATACGAGTAGATGTCAGCGTTGTCGCTGCTGGTTGCGATACCACGGTTGTAGGCATCGCAACAGAGGCTGAGTTACTCTGAGTAATCAGCCTGAATATAGGTTTAAGTATCTTTCGGGGGCTACGCCCCGAACCAGGTACGTCCTCCCCCTGAGCCACCTGTGCCACCTGTATGAGCGTAAGCTCCACAAGGAGACGACGGTTTTGGCTCTGTTTGTAGCTGAGGTCGCAGTCATTACACAACTTCATGGCAGAGAAGATGAACTTAGGCTCGCACTTCTGTGCCTGTGCGCGATACTGCTGGCGTACCTCATCGCTTGCCTCGATAAGTTTTACGGTTTGCTCGTCACGGCTCATCAATAGATTACGGAAATGACTTGACAATCCATTGATGAAATGCTGTCCGTCGAATCCCTTGCTCAGAATCTCATTGAAGGTGAGCATACACTCCGTTATCTTGTTTTCAAGACAGAAGTCAACAATCTTGAAGTAATAGTCATGATCAAGCACATTGAGTGTCTCGATGGTACGCTGGTACGTGATGTTACCGCCACAGAAACTTGCCACCTGGTCAAAGATGCTGAGGGCATCACGCATTCCACCGTCTGCCTTCTGGGCAATGACGTTGAGTGCCGAAGGTTCGCTTTTTATTCCTTCCCTGGCAGCAACAGAAGCAAGATGAGCAACGATATCCTCAACCTTCATACGGTTGAAGTCATATATCTGACAACGACTGAGGATTGTTGGGAGGAGCTTGTGCTTCTCTGTAGTGGCAAGAATGAATATTGCGTGATGAGGTGGTTCCTCAAGAGTCTTCAGAAATGCATTGAAGGCTGCTGTTGAGAGCATGTGAACCTCGTCAATGATGAACACCTTGTACTTACCAATCTGCGGTGGTATGCGTACCTGTTCGATGAGCTGACGAATATCCTCCACTGAGTTGTTGCTGGCAGCATCAAGCTCGTGGATGTTATAAGAGCGTTGCTCGTTGAAAGCCTTGCACGACTCACACTCGTTACATGCCTCGCCGTCCTCCTTTGGATTGAGGCAGTTGATTGTCTTGGCAAAGATACGTGCGCATGTAGTCTTACCGACACCTCGGGGGCCACAGAATAGGTAGGCATGAGCCAGCTTACCATTCTTAATGGCATTCTTCAGTGTCACAGTAAGCGAAGACTGACCCACGACCGTATCAAACGTCGCAGGACGATACTTACGCGCTGAAACTATATAGTTCTCCATAATCTATTCTTGATTGTTTTCGGCAAATATAGTCAAAATTGACGATATACGCTCTATGCTTCCACAATTTTTCCTTGTTAATGCCTCGTTACCTCTACCCTCTTTGTAGCTTCAAGTTCCACGTTGCGCTTGTCAACCTGAGTGACAACCTTGGCAGCGAGTTGCATGTATGCCATGCCATCTGGTGAGGCTGGGTCAAGTACTGATGGCGTACCTTTGTCGCCATTCTCGCATATACCCTGAACAAGTGGAACCTGTGCAAGCAGCGGTACATTAAGACTCTCGGCAAGTTCCTTTGCTCCGTCCTTGCCAAAGATGTAGTACTTCTCGTCAGGATGGTCTGCTGGAGTGAACCACGCCATGTTCTCTACGAGTCCGAGGATAGGTACGTTGACCTTATCGTTCATGTACATGTTGATACCCTTGCGTGCATCTGCAAGTGCAACCTGCTGTGGAGTGGATACGATGATGGCTCCTGTGATGGCAAGCGTCTGAAGGAGTGTGAGGTGTATGTCGCTTGTGCCTGGAGGCGTATCGAGAATGAAGTAGTCGAGGTCGCCCCACATGGCATCGCTGATGAGCTGTTTGAGGGCATTGCAGGCCATTCCTCCACGCCAAAGTGTTGCCTCGTCTGGATTGACGAAGAATCCGATGGAGAGAAGCTTCACGCCATACTTCTCAACTGGCACGATAAGATCACGACCATCCACCTGCTCTGCGTATGGACGTTCATTCTCAACCTGAAACATCTTTGGCATACTTGGACCGAAGATATCTGTATCGAGAAGTCCTACCTTGTAGCCGAGCTTTGCAAGTCCTACTGCAAGGTTGGCTGTCACGGTGCTCTTTCCCACACCGCCCTTGCCTGAGCTGACGGCAATGATGTTCTTCACGTTAGGAAGAAGCTTATCTGGCTCAGGAGGAAGTGCTGTTGCTGACTTTTCGTTGATTGTTACTTCACAGTCCTTGTCCACATACATCTTGATGGCTGCCTCGGCTGCCTTGATTACTGACTTGCGGAACGGATCTGTCGGTTTAGGGAAGATGAGTGAGAAGCTGACCTTCATACCGTCGATGCGGAGGTCGTCCTCAAGCATCTCATTCTCCATGATGCTCTTGCCATTGCCTGGATAGCGTACTGTGGCA
>JAGCWG010000133.1 GCA_017961965.1 Bacteroidaceae bacterium
AACGCTTACGAGATAATGGAGATAGTACGCAAGAGCGGAAATGCCTACAGCACACCTAACGCCAAGTACGGAAATGGCATTCCAGACTTCATGGAAGCACTTGAGAAAGGAAGGAAATTGGAACACAAAAGAGAACTAACAATTAATTAAAAATTAAAAATTAAAATTTTGCCTCGAATTAAGACTTAAGACTTAAAAATTAAGATTTGGCTAAGTGTTTTATTGCACATTAATTCTTTTGTCTTAATTTGTTAACTCTTAATTCTTAATTCGCCAAATTTTAATTTCTAATTTTTAATTTTTAATTAATCGTTAGTTCTCTTTTGTGTTCCAGTTTCTTTCCCTTCTCCCATGCTTCCATGAAGTCTGGAATGCCATTTCCGTACTTGGCGTTAGGTGTGCTGTAGGCATTTCCGCTCTTGCGTACTATCTCCATTATCTCGTAAGCGTTGAGGTCTGGGAGTGCCTGCCAGAGGCAGGCGACCATGCCAGTAAGGATAGGAGATGAGAACGACGTTCCGTTGGCGTATGTGGTGTGACCATTAGAGCCAAGCACACAAGCCATTGTACCTAATGCACATACATCAGGCTTCACTCTTCCGTCGGCACTATATCCCATGGACGAAAAGAATGATATTAGTCCTTTTTTATTAACAGAGCCTACTGTAAGCACATCTCTTGCGTCTCCTGGAATACTTATTTTTTTCCACTCGTCATTACCCTCGTTGCCAGCGCTTGTACATAGAATCATACCTTTTGCAGCAATCATGCTTGCGGTACGTGAGATGATATGTGTCTTGCCGTTGAGGTCCTTATGCAGGAGTGATTGATGTGGCTTGTCAAAGTGATAGTAACCGAGTGAGGAGTTGATAATATCAACTCCTACGCTATCAGCAAATTCTATTGCAGCTATCCAGTTGTCTTCCTCCACAGGCTGTTCTGTGTATGCGTCTTCAGTACGGAGCAGCCAGAATGAAGCTTCGGGAGCGGTTCCGACAAACACATATTTCTCGTCGGTTGCCATGCATGATAGAACCCTTGTACCATGGTTGTGCTCTGCAAAGATGTCGTCATTAGGGTTTACGAAGTCTCGTACACCAAGAATGTTTACATTCTTTAGGGCTGGAATGACATCCACATTGTAGAATCCGGCATCAACCACGGCAATGGTGATGCCCCTGCCTCTGTAACCCATCTCATGAAGATGAGTGCCGTTGAGTATGCTTATCTGGCTGGTGCCCTTGCCGAACACCATTATGGAATCGTGTTTTTCTTGTTCGTTTGTTATGAGTGATTGCCTGTCTGATTTGCGTGACTCATGTGGCTTGTCTATTGCGACCAGTTCTACCTTTGTTACGAAATGGTAGCTTTTGAGTATATCACACACAGTTGTGTCTTTAGTGGCAATCACGAGTGTGTTGTTCCACTTGCTTCCGTGAATTATCTTCACGCCGCAGTCACGTATAGTCTCTATGTATTGACGACTGATAGGCAAGTCTGTCTTGTCAATCTTAATGCCCTGTTTGTTGCGCCTTTCGATTGCTTTCGCCGAAAGGTACTGCTCAGGGTGAAGAATGGAATAGTCGTTGTTCTTCTTGTCCCTCAGTGTGACTCTGTACTTATACGTCGTAGCCGAGTCCCCAAATTCTTGTTGCGCAAAGATATTGGCAACATAGCAAAGCATTAGCATCACACACAATCTTCTCATAACTTAGGCCTTTTTCCTTGTAAAACGTTGATAAATGTATCACGGTCGCGGTCTATGTAGTTCAGTTCGTACTGTTCAATATTGAGGCTTTTTACACCCGTAGCCTCGTGTATGCCGAAGTATTCTTTCACAATGCACGCCATGTTCTTGGCAAGGTCTGTGTTTTTATTGTTGATAAACAAACAGCATTTCTTCATCAGCACTTTGTTGTCTTGCAGAAGTTTTAGGTTCTTGAAGAGAACAAAGTAGGTTAGTGGCGTATCTGTCTTTAATAGAAGGGCAATGCGTTCTCTGACATCAATGTCGAAGGCATTGAACAACCCTTCAATCTGCTCTTCTGTCACCATGAGTGGTACGGACATGTTTAGCAGACTTTTTACCGCGTCTGGATGTTCACGCTGCAAATATAAGGAAATTTGTTTTACATAGTCGTTATTAAAGTCAATTTTTTTTTCTTTGGCTAAATGTTCTATTGCGATGATGCATGCCAGGAATGCTTGTTTCTTATGCTTTATAAGATGATAATAGGTCTCCCAAAACAAGTCGTTATCCAACTTGCACAAATAGTTTTTCCTCAGCGATGTCTGAATCTTTCTGAAGTCAAGCACATTCATTCTGGATAGGAACCTTTCCATTCCTTCCCAGTCATGCATCTCTATAGATTTGTATGTTAGGTCGGTTATTGTCATGCTGTTTTATTTTAGTGGTTAACGTATATTCTTATTGCTGTTCTTGTCTTTATGGGAGGATAGAGGCTCTAGCTCTTCTAGCCTTTCTAGCTTCTCTAGAGCCCCTATCCCTTCCGCGAAAAGAGTAAAATATATTTTTCACTTTTCATTCCTCATTCTTCATTCTTCATTCTTCATTCTCTTAGCGAGTAAGCGAGAATTTCATGCTGAATCCAAAGTCTGCTGTTATGGTTGGATAGGCAGAAGCTGATACGAGTGGTACGTTTTTCTGCCAGTCGAGATAACCGCTGAGTGTGAGCAGACGTGAGAATGTGTAGTCTGCAGTCATAGCCAACTTGTACGCTGTGCTACCGCTTGTGGCAGTAGTGGTGGCTGTGGCTATGTTACGGTTGAGTGCGCTCTGCATCCTGTATGAGAAGTCACAACGTATATTGAGGTCATGACTCACACCGCCTACTCTGCGTTGCGTCTGTTTTGTATCTTCCTTGCTGTTCTTGTTTTTAGAGTTCTTACGACTCTTGGACTTTGGAGTTGTACTCTGGATCTTCTTTGCTCCGAAGAGTTCGATGTCCTTCAGCTTGTAGCCGAAGCCGATGACTATGTCGTTGGAGTAGTTCTCCGTGAGAGCCACGCTTGTCATACTGAGGTTCAATGCCCTTGACTTCTTGTATTCCATCTTGGCTGTGAGACCGCTGTTGAGCGTCATGTCCACACCGATGAGTGGTGAGAATGTCTCGTTGATGCTCACTGTTGAGACGTTGTAGATGGAGCTTGGTATTGGGTTGCCTGTAGTGACGTCCGCTATGAAGCCCATGTCGTCCATATACTCCATGTAGCTTGAGTATGTGTTGTATGAACCGACAGAATACACGCTCTTGTAGGCATGGTTGATGTTGAAACTCTTGAAGTGGTTGGCAAACCAGTCAATCTTTGTGAGGCCAGAATACTTGATAGTCCAGTTTGGCATGATACTTGCAATGGTAGGGAAGATGTCAAGAGGGTTGCTGAATGCATTCTTACCGCTGTAGGCGGCAAGGAATGCAGGAATCATTACGTCTCCTGAATACATATCCACTCCTCCTAACTCTGGGTTGTACTTCTGTCCTGCATACTTGCCTGCATTGAACGGATATACCGTATTAGCATATTTTTGCTCAATCCTGTCCTTCATTATTGGAAGGTATTCGAGGAACTTGTCGAATGGCTTTGAAGCATAGCCGTTGCCGATGTTTCCAGAACCAGCAAAGGCAGTGGAGATAGTGAGTACGGTCATGTTGAAGCTACCGCTCCTTGTGGAAGGCATTCCATCGTACATGAACTGTATGCTCTTTGACCTGTTTGTCGTGCGACTGCCATGAACGTCAATCTTGAAGTCCTTGAATGGTTCAAGTGTCATCTTCAGTTGTAGGTCTTCTGTTCCGCTCGTTGTGGCTGGCGTAGTAATGTTTGAGTCATTCTGCATGAGCCATCCGTTACGTGCTGCCTTGTTGATGTAGCCGTCACCTACCATACCAAATGCGAAGTCGAGACCTGGGGATAACATTCCGTTCACACCCTTCTGACCGAAGGCATCGCCTATCTCTGTCTTGAAGCCAGGGAGCGTGAGTGCGTAGGTGTTCTTGTATGATATGCTGGCGTTGCGCAAGAGCATAAGCACACGTGTAGCAGCTTGTGCTACTTTGAACAACTTGTTCTCACCCAATGGTTGTTTGGCAATGACGTTTAGCTTTATGCCTACCGTGTCAAGGTTCTTTATCTTGATGGTATTGGCATCCACCTTTGAATATTTCAGGTCGTATGTCTTGCCGCTCTTAGTTGTTGCACGCACGATAATACGCTTGGAGTTCTGTCCATGTTTGACCTCGGTTGTTGTGGAGTCATTGAGGACTATCTCCTGAGTGAAGCCCTTGTTCTTCTTGCTATTTTCGCCGTCCTCGTTGTCGTCGCCTTCACCGTCCTTTGAGTTTTTCGCATTCCTTGTATTTCTTGCGTTGCTGGCGTTTCTGCCAAGGTTCTTGACATTCTTTTGGTTCTTTGAACCGTTGCCGGAGAACCTCTCTTCTACGTCTGCAAGGAACTTGACCTTCTTGTATATACCCTCAAAGTTGAGGCGTGTGTTTATGTTGAGGGCACGATGTGTCACGGCTGTATGTCCGAGTGATGTTCCGTCTTCCAATTCTGTTCCACGTGTCCAGTTGTACGATGAGTTGTATGACACATCGGCTGTCATCCATGCAAGGATTGGTATCTTGTTGAGAGGTACGTTGTATGATGCGTTGAATGTACTTCCGTATGTAAGTGGACGACCGAGGCTGAGAAGGCTTCGCTTCACGGAGTCTTTCCATGCTGCATAGCGGTCTGGGTAGAGGTCCTTGTTGATTACCGTGTATGGCTCCTCTATCTCTGCGTGTGTAGCGGATGTCCATGTCATCTTGAGCGACTTGAAGATGTCCCATCTCACGCTGAGGTCACGATTCCATAGGAACTGTTCAGCAAAGGTAAGTGGCAACTTTGTGCCAGCATCTATGTCACGCTCCTGGAACTCGTGGTATGCACGAGTTATCTCCGTATTGAAACTTATGTTCTGTGGCGCATAGTTGAGGTTCTGTGCCTTGACTATGTCGAGCCACTTACTCTTACCATTCATCTTCTTGAACGGTTCCCATGTCTTGTATTTTGGTGAGTAGTTGTATCCGAGACTTGCCTTCCAGTTCTGGTCGTTCTCATATACCGTTGTCTCACCTGTCTTGTATCTCTGGCTGTAGCTGTAGCTGATGGTGAAGTTGGCTGGGTCGTAAGGCATAGGCTTACGACTGCGGTAGCTTGACCTCCAGTTGGAGAGTGAGAAGTTCTTGTTCTTCACCACGCTCTCCGTGAGACTGCTTAGGGAGTCACGCTCAGCCTTTGTTGCACACTCATTGAGTGCATCCTTAAGGAGCATGTCCGTGTCGAATGGGTTGTACTTAGGCGAAATCTTTTCCCAAGAGTACGAGTAATACACAGGAAGGTTCATCTTCCATGACTCTGGGAACAACTTACCTAACTCTATCTGTGTTGTAATACTCCATTCATAGAGGTTGTCGTTTCTGCGTGCAGACACTCCTTCTTCCAGTCCTCCGAATCCAGCCGTCTCCACATGACCGCTCATGTTTACTGTACCGAGGTCGCTCAACTGGATGTTCATGTTTCCCTGTGCAGCCCAACCACCTTCGTTGTTGTAGTCTTGCATACGTAGTTCGTTCACCCATACTTCCACGGAACCTGTCTTGCGTCCGTTGTTGCGAACACCTATCATCACGGTCTTAATCTCTCCGAGTGATGGATTACCCATGACGCTCACCTTGTTTGCAGCCTTGTCAGGGTCGTACTCATAGTAGAGCTGGGTGTAACTTGCATTGCCCTTTGCGCGTTCCATGTTACGGCGATGCTTGATGTTGGTGAATACGTCGAAGTTGATGTCGAGCATGTTGCTTTCAGGCCATACGCTCTGACATCCGTGTGTAGTATATGTGTCGTAGTGACCCTCTGGTGTTATCTTGAGAGGTATCTCGTATTCGTAGTAGTTATTCTTGTAGTCGCTGCCGAGACGGAGGAACACGCTCATCTGGTCATCCTGCAACTCATGGTCGTTCTCAAGGGCGTTGGCGTGTACAAACATCTGGAGGTGCTTGTAGTTGCGGAAGTCGAAGTTCATGTTCTTGTACACCGCACGTGCATCACCACTTGCAAGGTTCTCTACAACCATAGATAGGGCTGCCTCGTTCTCTTGGCTTAACTGTGGCTGGCTTGGGTCGAGCACACGTGTGATTCCCGGAGGAAGCACGTAGTTGACTGGTGTCTTGTCGTTGTTCTCCTCGATGTTCACGGATGCAGTCTTGATTGAACCGCTCACGCTTGGCTTTGTTCCTGTGAAGAGCGCCTGCTGATAGTTACGCCATTCTCCATGTACGAGTGAGAGGGATGCAAGACGGAGCACGACAGGCTTCTCAAAGTCTGTCATGTACATACGGATGAAACGGATGCTGCTGAAGTCGTTGATGCTTCCCTGTTTGCCTTGGTACTGCTCCACAGGTATGCGGAACAGATACCATGTTGCTGATTCCGTCTTACCGTTACGGAGTGATACCTTTGTCTCGCGTGAATCCACGATGAAGTTCTTACCTACCTGCAACTCGTTAGGTGCAATATCCACCTTGTACTCGAAAAAGTTCTCGTACTCGTTCATGGTGTAGTCCATGTTTGTGTCCTCGCAGTCAGGCTTAGTCTTATAGGCAGTACTGTACTTCTCGCCTGAGTCTTCGGAGTTAGGTGAGTTGCCCTGTGGCGAATTGATATGCTTGTATCTGTCGAGGATTGATGTCTGGTGTGCATCGAAGTCTGAACCACGGAAATAGTGGTAGTTGTCACCAGCTGGGTCTTCAAAGAGAGAGTCGAACACCTCGCTACTTACCTTGCCTTTCACCTCGTTGAGATAGTTGGCGTAGGTAGGATAGCTGCGCTCGTCAGCATCTGAGAGACCGTTGAAACCAAGGTCTTGCTTCTGGCGTGCTCCGCTCTCGTTTGAGAATGAATAAACCACGGACTTCTCTGCAGGTACACGTCCCCATACCGTCTCTGTGTAGTTTGTTCCGTTCACAGGCATACCACTCTCGTAGCCTTTCTTTCCGTCCTTGAGGATATCCTCGCTTACGTCTCCGAGGTTGAAGTAGAGGCTTCCTCCGTATGACTTGTCATCCTTGGAGTAGATGAATGGGTCAAGCATCCAGAACTCGATATACTGCACGTTGCTTGTCTCGAAGTCACTACGGTCGATAGGACGCATCATACCTCCCCAGTTATTCTTAGGGTCATTGAGATGACCGTTGGTCTTGAGGTCTGGGTTCAGGTTGTATGGTCCGCGCTCGTCAGGATAGTATGCGAGGTTGAGGATGCTGAGAGTGTTGCTCTCACCTGTGTTCACGTCCTTGTTTGGATACACCTCACGCACATACACCTCACGCACATAGTGGTTTGACAGCTGTTCCATGTCGCTCTTGATGTGCGCAGGTGTGAGTGAACTGCTCTTGCGTGTGAAGAGAGGGTCTATGTTGTACCATGCAAGGAGGGCACGGTTGTAGCTGTACTTCACATCGTTTGTGAGGTTTCCGTTCGCAAGGTTTGATGGAGTGGAAGAGAGCGTCCAGTCGTAAGGATTACTGATATCCTCCTTTGTGTTGGTATGCTCAAAGTCATCTACATACGAAGCATTACCCTGCACACCACTTGCATTTCCAGCTATGAGTTGTGCAAACTCTCCTGTGAATGATATGTTGGATGGGGCAGAGAGTTCGAGGAGTGGCAACTTGTCTATCATGTTGGTCAT
>JAGCWG010000134.1 GCA_017961965.1 Bacteroidaceae bacterium
ACATTCAGGGAATATATGATTTCACAATGAAGCTTCCACCTGTTCCATATACAGGAACATACGAGATACGTTATGGTATCAATGCCAATGAAAACCGTGGAATGGCTCAGATTTACTTGGGCGATAATCCAAGAAACCTTCCTGCAGTAGGCATTCCTATTGACCTCCGTAGTAACTCTGGTACAACCACGACTGCTACAGGATGGGTTAAAGACGGAAATGACGACAATGCCAACACCGAAAACGACAAGGCGATGCGTAACCTTGGCTTTATGAAAGGTCCAAGATATTTCCAGCAGGATGCCTCAAACACAGGACGTAATTATGAGAATTGCCTACGCAAGATTATATACACAGGCGTTTTGGAGGCAGGAAAGACTTACTATATACGTTTCAAGTCCGTACTCTCTGATAAGAATCTTGAATTCTTCTACGACTATCTTGAGTTCGTACCAAAAACAGTCTATGCAGGCGAAACTGCTGAAGATATATGGTAATCAGTATCACAAATTCTTAATTTAGACAAAATGAATAACAACATAAATAAATCAAAGAGGATGCACATTGCTGGAGGAATGATTTTTTCATTCCTCACAGCAAGCATGCTCTTTACATTCTCATCTTGTGCTGATGACCATTTCAATATTGGTCAAGATGTAACAGGCACAAAGACAATTTGGGAAAACATAAAAGAGAATCAGGAGGTGTCTGACTATGCCTACATTCTCGAACACTTGCCATATTCTCTAAAGGAGAAAGGATTCACATCCGAGACATACGCTGAAGTGCTCAACGGCGACCAGACATTCACAATCTGGGCACCAAAAAATGGTTCATACGATTTCGAGTATTACAAGAAACTCATTGAGAGTGGCATAGAAGACAGCATCAAAAAGGTTGAGAACGAGTTTGTACGTAATAATATGACACGATACACTCATATTATGAACGGACAGGAGGCTCAGAAGCTCATACTTCTCAATGGAAAAAGAGCTATTCTAAATTTCGCGAACAACACATTCAGAGGCCAAAGTATCATAAGACCTAATATTGGCTCTTCAAACGGTGTTCTTCATATCACTCAGTCACCAGCATCTTTCATCCCAAATATCTACGAATATATCCAGACTCGTACAGATGCTACTAACCTCAACCAATTTCTTAAGAAATACGACGTAGAGGAATTTGACGAGTCTTCTTCATCAGCAGGTCCTACTGTCAATGGAACAGCTACATGGGTTGACTCTGTAACATTCAGATACAACACATATTTGGGTTCGGTTGTAGAACGAGAGGACAGCAATTATGTTGCCATTGTACCAACAGACAAAGCTTGGAATAGTGTATATGATAAAATTGCTAAGTTCTACAACTACAAGAAGTATTACTCTCAATTCGATTATGTTGCTGACGAAGATAAAAAAGTGAATTATGTTGCAGGAAAAGAAACCGTCATTGACACTACTCAAATGGATTCCATCAAGCGATTAAGAATTGCAAATGGTCTCCTAAAGGGAATGATTTTCAATGCAAACTGGCAGCCAAGACAAGTTCCTATCACATCTCTCAATGACATTGCAAAGGTTGACTCACTTGTAACCTACGAAGGATATAAGTTCAAGAAGGCAGGTACACTCAACGAAACTAATGATAAGGCAGAAGTTTTTGAAGTTGACAACTTCGTGGATATGTTCGGTGGCAAAGAGCCTATAGAGTGTAGCAATGGATACGCATACATCACAGACTCTTGGAACTATCCAAGTGCTCTTTATGCACCAACACTTGAATACAAACCTGCAACAATATTTGACGGTGTTCTTGTAGGTAAAACTACTGTGGAATCAGGTAGATTATCATTATATCATACAGACGAAAATGGAAACACTGTAGTTGATAGCGTATTCAATTATTTTCAAATAAATGGAAATAAGACTAACTACACTGCAAGATTCAAGTTACGCAATATGCTATCAGGAAAATATGATATATATATAGTTACACTTGATAATTTCAAGGAGAAACTACCAACAATGTTCAAAGCTGATATAATCATAGACAAAAAAGATGTAAGTACAATGGCAACAGCAAAGCCTGCAGCTCGATATAAGCCTACGACAGAGAGTTTAACGAACCCATTCGTCACTGGTGTAGGTTCATACGGTGAGGCTGTAACAGGAAAAAAACAGACATCCAACTTCTACACACATCAAGCTGATTCTGTCCATGGTTATACAGATACAATATGCATAGCAAAAGATTATGAAATTCCATACTGCTTCTATGGTCTTTCTGATGCATATCCAATCCTAACCATAACAGGAGCACTCTTGAGTAATGACAGTAAACCTGATAAAACGGAATACGTGTACACTTACAACTTAAATCTTGTGTCTATAATACTCAAGCCAAAGACAGAAGAATAACTCCTAATTAGCAATAAAATGATGAACAATAATATGAATAACAACAGCTTTGTCAAAGCGGGCATTGGTCTCATGATGCTATCAGGAGCAATATGCGCATCTGCACAGACAAGCGAGGACGAACCTAAAGCACCGTTAAGAAAGGTTGCAAAGGTCGTAAACTATAAGATGAAACCTATAAGCGGTATTGTTATTGACGCTGCAACAAAAGAACCTATTGAAGGTGCACGAGTAGCAGCTTACGGCAACGCTCGCTTTTCAGTAATGACTGATGAGAATGGTAAATACGACTTTGAAGTACCAGTTTTCGTCACTTCACTTTATGTAACAGTACCAGAATACAACGATGTACAAGTTGCATTTGATGGCAAGGAAGCACCTACTGTAGAGGTGTATAGCACAAAATTCAACAATGCCTATTCAGAAAAGACATCAATCACATCATCAAAAAAAGCAACAGTAAATACTACAAGTGCCATAACTGTTGACAATGAGATTGACAAGTCTTTGTCTGGTGACATCCATACAGTAACACGTTCTGGTATGCGTGGTCAAGGTATTGCTATGTTCATACGTGGTATCAACTCCATCAATACTAATGCACAGCCACTCGTCATACTTGATGGAATGATTATGGACTGTCAGCTTGACCGTACAAGTGTCCATGACGGATTCTTCAACAATATTCTTGCAGGTATTGACCCAGATGATATAGAGTCCGTTGAGGTTCTCAAGAATGCTACATCCATCTATGGAGCACGAGGAGCAAACGGTGTCATCCTCATCAACACAAAGCGTGGACGCTCCATGGCAACAAAGATTGAGGCAAACATCAACACAGGTGTTGAGCTGATGCCTTCCACAATCAATATGATGAATGCAAGCCAGTATCGCAACTACGTATCTGAGCTTATCGGTACAACCGAGTATGCACGTAGAAACGCTTCATGGGAAAGTAAGATACCTTTCCTCGTAAGCGACAAGGATTTTTACTGGTATCCTCTTTATCACAATGAGACTGACTGGTCTGATGGCCTCTACCGTACAGCAGTAACACAGAACTACAAGGTTGGTGTTCAGGGTGGTGACGAAAGAGCAATGTATAACCTCTCTCTCGGAAGCACTACAACCCAGACAACTGCCAAGGGTAACGACTTCAGCCGTTTCAATATCCGTTTCAACACAGATATTGATCTCAGCGAGCACGTATCTACTCAGTTAGACCTCAGCTTCAGTAACCTCAACTACAGTCTTCGTGACAACGGATGGGCAGAGAGCTATGCAAGTAGTACTATATCATCACCAAACGTACTTGGACTTGTTCAGTCACCATTCCTTTCAAAGTATGGTTACTACACTGGCGATGACTTGAAACTACACGAGTCATCAGTATATGCAGGTAAGTACATTGATGATGACAACTATCCATTCGATTATGCATCAAGATTTGGTACTAACGCTGCATTGGCAAATCCATTCTGGATTCTTGAAAATGGTGAGGGAAATAATAAGAACCATCAGGAACTTACACAGTTCTACCTCAACATCATGCCAAAATATACCATTAATAAGCATCTGAACATCACAAATAGATTTGCTTATCAGTTCAACCGCTCAAGAGAAAGATACTACCTTCCAAAGGCTGGTATTCCAACTTATGCCCTTGAGGGTTATGGTTCTGTAACAACAGTAGTTAAGTCTCTCTTCTCAAAGGAGACAGCTATACAGGATGATTTCCGCATCAACTGGAATAACCAATATGGTATGCACAAGATTGAGGCTTTCGGTGGAGTACGTTACTCTGCAAACACCTTCACAGATACATACATGACTGGTTACAATGCTGGTAACGACAAGATGCCTGATATGCAAAGCTCTCTCAGTTTCCGTTCTTTGAAAGGAAACCAGGATAAGTGGAGAAACCTTGCATACTACGTGGATGCAAAATGGAACATCAAGGACACATATTTCCTTGAAGGAACAATGTCTGCAGAGACATCATCACGTTTTGGACGCAACACGGATGAAGGTATTAAACTCTTTGGCGTAAAGTGGGGATTGTTCCCATCACTTCAGGCAGGTTGGGTTATTTCAAACGAGAAATTCATGCGTAAGTTCAAGGGAATTGACTACCTCAAATTCACTGTGGGCTACGATATCGCAGGTAATGACAATATTGATTATGCTGCATCACGCACATACTTCAAGTCATACGCTTACCTGAAGAATGCCATCGCACTTCAACTTGCTAATGTTGAGAACACTGCTATACAGTGGGAGACAACACGTTCTTGGAACTTTGCCCTCAATGGTTCATTCTTGAAGAACCGTGTACAGGCAGGCTTCGACTTCTATGTACGTAACACTGACCACCTCGTTACACCACGTACTGTTCACTACTTGTCAGGTCTCGCAAGTTACCTTACAAATGATGGTTCTCTCCGTAATGTTGGTGCTGAGGTTCATCTCAATGGAATTATTGTTAATACAAAGGATTTCAAGGCACAGCTCGGTGCAACAATTGGTCACTACAAGAATGAGGTAACTGCACTTCCAGAGAACGAAATCGTCAACAAGATATATGGCGCAGAAATACTTACTAAGGTGGGTAACTCAGTAGGTGTATTCTATGGCTACAAGACAAATGGTGTGTTGGCAAGCGACAAGGAAGCAAGCACGGCATACAATGGTTCTGACTACCTCAAATATCCTACAGGTATCGCTGCCAAGCCATACAATAACTTCTGTGCTGGTGACATACGATTCGTTGATATGAACTCAGACGGTGTTATCAATGAAAGCGATAAGACTATTATCGGTAATCCAAATCCAGACCTTTATGGTTCAATCTATGCTAATCTCTCATACAAGCATTGGAGCCTCGACATCAACTTCAAGTATTCTCTCGGTAATGACATCTATAACTACCAGAGAAGTCAGCTTGAATCTTGCAACAACTTCTACAACCAGACATCAGCTGTAGTAAACCGTTGGAAGAATGAAGGACAAGTGACAGATATTCCACGTGCAATGACAAAGGAGTCTGACGAATGGGTAAACAACGAGCGTTTCTCAGACAGATGGATTGAGGACGGCAGTTTCCTCAAGCTCAAGAAGGTTCGTCTCTCATACGAGCTTCCACTTGACCTTTCATGGTTGCAGGGACTCACTGTATGGGGTGAGGCAAACAATGTGCTCACCGTTTCTTCTTACACTGGTACAGACCCAGAGTTCTCTTGCAGCAACTCAGTCCTCTATCAGGGAATTGATGCCGGCCTCCTCTCAGAGGGACGCAGCTTCAACTTAGGTGTGAAGATTAACTTCTAATGTTTTTAATTCACCATATTGAAGTAAAGTGAAGTAAAAAGTATTAAAAAGGAGTAAAAAGACGAATGTCTAAATCCATGTTTCAAACAATGGACGTCAATAAAATGACGAGTGTAAACATACAAATACATATATTTGGGTTTTTCTACAAGAAACTATCGTCTTTTTACTCCATTTAACTCCTTTTTAATTCCTTTTACTACAACAATAAAAATATAAAAAACAACAATGAAAACTATCATCAAAAATATAACTCTTTGCGGATGCATTGCCTTCGGAATGGGAATGGCATCCTGTGAAGACATGATGACTGTAGATACAGGTGACAAGGCATATATCAATGCCAACGACACACTCTACTCTTACCTTGGCATTATGCGAGCCATGCAGGATGTAGCAGAGCGTCAGATTGTTCTCGGAGAAATTCGTGGCGACCTTGTAACATCAAGTGAATATGCTACTGACACACTCCACGCTATCAGTAACTTTGAAGACCCAAAGGATCAGTCATGCTCAATGCTTCAGGTCAGCGACTACTACAATGTCATCAATAACTGTAACTTCTACATTTACAACTGCGACACTAATACCGTCAGAGCAAATGTAAAGTACATGATTCCTGAATACACTCAGGTTAAGGCAATCAGAGCATGGGCTTACCTCCAGTTGGTTAAGAACTACAAAGAAGTGCCATATATCACAGAGCCAGTCAAGAACCTTGATGTAAT
>JAGCWG010000135.1 GCA_017961965.1 Bacteroidaceae bacterium
AGCTTCAGCGCAGAGTTCGGCATTTGTTTCCTCGTTGAACACGAGCTGGGTAATGCCGTAGCGGTCACGAAGGTCAACGAATGTCAAAGCACCCATCTTACGTGTGCGCTGTACCCATCCTGCAAGAGTCACTGTCTTGCCTGCATCAGAGAGACGAAGCTCTCCTGCTGTATGTGATCTGTACATATCTTTTTTGTTGTATTTATATTTTCTGTGCAAAGATAGCGTTTTAAATTCATAATTAATAATCCAAAATTCAAAATTAGCAGAAAAATGGAAAATAAGAATTAGCAATTATGAATTCTGCATTATGAATTGTGAATTATGAATTAATTAGAATGGGAGGCCGACTGCAAAGTGGAAGGCGAAGTCGCGTGAGAGGTTAGGACGGATGAGAGGGTAGTGGTCTATGCCTGTATAGGCAGGGTTGATGGCTTTCATACCCGCATCGAGGCGCAGGGTGAAGAAGTCAAGACTCATTCTTAGTCCAAGACCATAGCTGAAGGCTATCTCCTGAAGGAATGAGTCGAGACGGAAAGCTCCGCCTGGTTGGTCATCGTATTCCTTTATCGTCCAGATATTTCCTGCGTCAATAAAGAATGCTCCGTTGAATTTCCAGAAGAGATGGGTGCGGTACTCCATACTCATGTCGAGCTTGATGTCACCCGACTGGTTGATGAAGTTGATGCCCTTGTCCGTTCCGTTGTAGCGACCTGGACCGAGTGAGCGTACAGACCAACCACGCACGCTGTTAGCACCACCTGCAAAGTAACGCTTCTCAAATGGCAGGATGTTGGAGTTGCCGTAAGGATATGCAACACCACCAGCTATGTGGAAGGCTACCGAGTTGTTCTTGTCTATCTTGATACTCTTGCCGAAGTCGAGGTCGGTCTTTATGTATTGGGCAAAGGCTATGCCGCAAAAAGTGTACTGACCAGCATCGTTCTTCTTTCCGTTGACGGCACTCGTGAGCAACTTGAGCATATTGCCTGATGTCTCTATGTTCCACTTGAAGGTGTAGGCATCCTGTCCGTATGTCTGCATACGGTGTCCGAGTGAGTTGTATGAGTATGTGTATCCTAACTTTGTAATCAGGATATTCTCGTAGTTGTACTTGAGAATGGCATTTGTCTTACCGATGGAGTCGAGGTACTGTTCCTTGAACGTACCTGAAATCCAAGGCATATAGACGTAGTTGACCTCAAGGAGGTCGAATTTGTGCTGTATGCTCTGGCTCATGCTGCTCCATCTGTATCGCCATGCGGCTGTGAACACGCGGCGGTTGAACTCAGGACGGTTCTGTGTGTTTGATTGGAGAGCAATCTCTGAACTTGCGTGGTGAAGCATTCCCCAGTCACGCTTGACGAACGGAAGGAGGAATGACGGGAACGTAATCTTTGCCTCGTAGCCAATCTCACGGAATGATGTGCCGTCATAGCCTTCGAGTCCAGTTATCGCCTCGTATGCACCACGCACCTTGAATGTGAATGTCTCCGAACCCTTGAATATGTTCTTTATCTGTAACATGGCAGAAGCAGCGGCACCTAAGTCGCCAGCCGTATTCGTACCTTCGAGTGAAGCCTCGGTGTGGAACAGTTTACCACGGTTGACGGTTATGTCAACGTCGAGTGTGTCTGTCCCAGGCCTTTCCTTCAGGCGCACGTTGGAATATGACACGGCAGGAAGACTCGTAAAGTTGGTGTAGGTGTTCTTCAGATACCTATCGTTGTAGAGTTCTCCGCTACGGAACTGTGTGTTTCCGAGTAACATATTACGACGGAAATGGCGTGTGCCCTTGGATATGAGTTCTATTCCACGGAAGAATTCATGGTTGCATCCTGTTGTGTCGTCAGCCGTTGTCTCAAGAAGGAAGCGTACATCGCCTATGTAATAAGGCTTGTGAGGCTCTGGTAATGAACGGCCGTTCTCAAGATGTTGGTTGATGCGTATGGTGACATCCACGTTAGTGCTCTCAGAGGAGGTGTCGGCAACGAATGTTATGTCTTGCTTTGTGAACTTATAGTAGCCGATGCTCCTCAACTTATTTGCGATACGTGTTCGCTCATCATTGATATTGTTGATGTTGAATACTGCCCCAGGGTGAATATTTGAGTTGAGAGTGTCGGTTCCACAGATGATTTCACGTATTGCGTCGTCCTGCATCTCACGTCTCACGTTGCGGATGTAGTACTGCTGACCTGTGTTGATATTATAGTTCAATGACAGTTTCTTGTTGCTGATGTTTTTCTCAACATCAACTTCTGCCTTCATATATCCGTAGTTGCGTAATGCCAGTTCCATGGCTTCGCTGCTAAGCTGGGCGGATTGCTCGTTGTACAATACTGGTTCTTCACCAATCTTGCGAAGCATCTTGTTGTACCATCGTGAACCGTTCTTTCCGGAGAGGCAGTAAATCTTCAGAGGGAACTTCACTCCGAATATCTTGGTATTAGGTGTCTGCTTGATATAGTTTTTCAGAGACAGTTCTTTGGCAACCTTGCTTTCGTCATTGGTACTGACATGTGCATCCTTGAGCAGATACTGATTCTCAGGGATGAATTTGTCAATGGAGCATGACGTGAGTAATGCTAACGCAAAAAGAACTATGACGATATGTAAACGATGTGTGGTCATTGATAATCCTTAAAAAACGTTCAAAGGTACGAGATTTTATGCTAAAGAACAAAATTTTATCAATATTATGTTCTATCTTTGCCGTATGATTAGCAAAAATAGAATTAAATACATTCATTCGCTCGAACAAAAGAAGTATCGAAAACAGGAGGGAGTCTTCGTTGCCGAAGGACCTAAACTCGTGGGCGATCTCCTGACTGTAATGACGTGCGTCTATGTGGCTGGAGTGGATGAATGGATAGATGATAATTGTAGGTTCATCCCTACGGATTGTGCGGTAGATACGGTTACGGAAGACGAACTGCGTAAGGTGAGTTTCCTTGAGACTCCGCAGAAGGTGCTTGCCGTGTTCCGTCAGCCTGAGTATGATGCCCATATCTCAGATGTGGCAAAGGATAATCTCTGTATTGCCCTTGATGATGTACAGAATCCTGGCAATCTCGGCACGATAGTTCGTCTTGCAGATTGGTTTGGAATAGAACATATCTTCTGTTCAAAGGGTAGTGCGGATATATATAATCCTAAGACCGTGCAGGCAACGATGGGAGGTATAGCACGTGTGAAGGTTCATTATGTTGACCTTGCAAGCGAGTTGTCTTCTGCCAATGGAGTGCCTGTGTATGGTACGTTCCTTGATGGTGAGAATATGTATTCGAAGACTCTCACCAACCATGGCATCATCATCATGGGAAATGAGGGACGAGGCGTGTCCGACGAGGTCGGCAGTTTGGTTAACGAGCGTCTCTATATTCCGAATTACCCGGAGGGTCGGGAGACATCAGAGTCGCTTAATGTGGCAATTGCCACCGCCATTGTCTGCGCTGAATTTCGCCGTAGGGGATAGTACCTTGTTCAGATGGTAGGCGTGCATGCGCATATCGTGCTGTTCACAAGCGTTGGCGGCTTCGTAGAACTCCTCAATGCTGTCAATCTGTGTGAGGTCAACGTCTGAGGCTGTGGTAAGAAGAAGCATACCGCCAAGCCATTCGGTCATAGCAAGTTCTTCGCTTATATTATAATGGTTTACCACCATATCGTCAAAGAGTTCCACAATATGATTTTTGTGGAACTCTTTGTCGTTATTGATATATACTATGTTTGCTGCTATTCGTCGCACGTGATAAATGCAAAATTAAGAATGCAAAATTCAAAATTCATAAGTACATTGAGTTTTCAATGAATAGACTATCAATTTTGAATTTTGCATTTTGAATTATTAATTAATTTTTCACCGCTCTCTTCGCTTTTCTTCTTCCGTATGTGTTAGGAGTACGTATTTCAGGAGCAGTCTTGATGTCGATGGTTTTCTTCTTTAGGCTGTTGCGTTCAAGAAGTTCATTAGGACTTATACGTTCATGAGGGATAGTATCCTTTTGGATGACCTCATTCATTTCCTCTTCTTCAACCTTTATTGTGGCGGTATCCGTCATTGGCTCAGGAGCCGAAGCAATTGGATGCTGGTGCATACGGATGAGCTTTATGTCATCCACAAATGCCGTACTGCGGTAATGGTTGTTTCCTCTGAAATAGAAGAAGCCTGTCACCTTGTCGATTGTAACTGAGTCTTTGGTTGCGATACTGATTTGTATCTTGTCGTTGGTCGTTGCCTGACGTGTACTACCCACTGTCGTACCATCCTTGTAGGTGATAGCCATACCTATGGTAACGAACTCGCTGCGGTCGTTACGGTTCTCAAGCATGAGGTTTGTCTTGCACATGAGGATGTATGTGTCGGCCTTGTGGAAACTTGTGTCAGCCTTGATGGAGAAACTTTCTTTGTTGAGAATGTCGTTGTTGCGAAGCACAAGAAGTTTCTGAGCACCCCAGATGTCTGTAGTGTCACCACCATTGGTGAATACCGCCATCATGTCCTTGTTTCCGTTCAGAAGCTGAAGCTCGCTGTTCAACTTTTCATACCTTTCCATTATGTTCTCGTATATCTTATGGTATTCTTTGGTGTGTCGGCTATACCATACGAGTGATGAGTCGAACTCCTCCTGAGTAACATCATACTTACGGAACACGGCATCAATATACTCTTGTCCTTTCTCTTCCTGCTCTGCGCTGTTGAGGTCATATATCATGCTCTGCGCTATGTGGAAATCGAACAGTATGTCCTCCATCTTGCCTTTCGATATTACACCGTTAGGTGTATTGTCGCAAGCGCATAGAAGACAAATTGTCAATATGAAAAGAAAGAGTCGTCTCATTGTTACTTTGAAGTGTTCAATTCGTTGAGTATCTTGTAATAGAAGAGAATGAGTGCTACGATACCTACAGAAATGGCGGCATCGGCAAAGTTGAATATCGGACTGAAGAACACGCAATGTTCACCTGCATAAGGCAGATAGCTTACATTAGGCATGTCCCATTCGATAAGAGGGAAGTAGAACATATCCACAACCTTACCATAGAGGAAGTCGCCGTAGCCTTCACCAAAAGGTACGAACTGTGCCACGCCCGGATATGGAGGTGTGTTGAATATAAGTCCGTAGAAAAGACAATCAATGATATTTCCTGCTGCACCAGCCATGATGAGCGAAAGGCATACGATGTAACCGAAAGGTCTGTTGCGCTTTATCTCCTTGTAGATGAACCATCCTATGACTGACACGGCTACGATACGGAAGAGTGTGAGGAAGAGTTTGCCTCCCCATAGTTCCCAACCGAAAGCCATACCGTTGTTTTCCACAAACACCAGGGAGAACCATGATGTTATCTCAATACGTTCGCCAAGAAACATCCCCGTCTTGACATTGACCTTTATTATCTGGTCAATGACAAGTACGGCGATGAATATAGCGATTGATACTATGTATTTAGTCCTTTGTGACATTTATTACAGCTTTGAAGTCATCGAAGTTGTACTCCTCACCCTCAGATGCTCCGAGAGTGATTGAATTTGCAAGAACCTGAGCTGCAATGTGCTCCTTGAATGAGTCGAGAACTGCCTTTGTCTCTGGACATTCAGAGATTGTAACCTTGATACGGTCTGTAATCTCGAAGCCTTGTGACTTACGGAGTGTCTGAATCTGCTTGATGAGCTTACGTGCATTACCCTCGTTCTTGAGCTCAGGAGTGATTGTGATGTCGAGTGCAACTGTTACAGCGCCTTCGTTTGCAACGCTCCATCCTGGGATGTCCTGACTCAGGATGCTTACGTCTGAGAGTTCAACAACTGCGTCCTCTCCGTCAGCCTTGAGTGTGATCTGTCCCTTTAATTCGAGTTCTGCAATCTGTGCCTGTGACATAGCTGTTACGGCTGCACTTACAGCCTTCATCTGCTTTCCGAACTTCTTACCCATCACACGGAAGTCACACTTCACGTTCTTGACGAGCTTAGCACCATCCATGAGCTGGAGTTCCTTGACGTTGACTTCTTTCGTGATGATTGAAGCCATGCGCTGGAGCTGAGCTGAGAGAACAGCATCTGTATCTGGGATAGCGATTGCCTGAAGAGCTTGGATAACAGGAATCTGTACCTTCTTACGGATAGAGAGTCCCATTGAAGTAACCTTCATTGCTGCCTCCATAGCTGCCTCAAGTTCAGAGTCGATGTATTCCTCATTGTATGCTGGGAACTTAGCGAGGTGTACGCTCTTGGCGTTGTCCTTGCCTGTTGCTGCGTTGAGGTCACGGAAGAGCTGGTCAGCATAGAATGGTGCGATAGGAGCGATGAGACGGCTGAGCGTGTCGAGACAAGTGTAGAGTGTCTGATATGCGCTGAGCTTGTCGTCTGTATTCTTGCTTCCCCAGAAACGTGCCTTGTTAAGACGGATATACCAGTTAGAGAGGTTGTTGATGACAAACTCCTGAATGAGACGGCCAGCTGGAGTTGGGTCGTAGTCGTCGAGGTATGTCTGTACGTTCTTAACGAGTGTGTTGAGTTCTGAGAGCAACCAACGGTCGAAGTCAGGACGGTTCTTGTAGTCGATATCAGCCTCCTTGTACTCGAATCCATCAACATTAGCATACATTGTGAAGAATGAGTATGCCTGCTGAAGCTTCATGAAGAATGAGCTTGTTACCTCCTTCACGCCCTCTGGGTCGAATGAGAGGTTGTCCCATGGAGATGAGTTTGTAATCATGTACCAACGTACTGCGTCAGCACCGTAAGTGCCGATACATTCGAATGGGTTGATTACGTTGCCAAGACGCTTTGACATCTTGATACCGTTCTTGTCAAGAACGAGACCGTTAGAGATTACGTTCTTGTATGCCACGCTGTCGAACACCATTGTTGCGATGGCGTGGAGTGTGAAGAACCATCCACGTGTCTGGTCAACACCCTCAGCGATGAAGTTTGCTGGGAATGCTGTTCCGTTGTCGATGAGTTCCTTGTTCTCAAATGGATAGTGAATCTGAGCGTAAGGCATTGCACCAGAGTCGAACCATACGTCGATGAGGTCGAGCTCACGTGTGAGTACGTTGCCATTGTCGCTTACGAGCTTGATGTCATCCACGTAAGGACGGTGGAGTTCAATCTTGTCGTAGTTTGCCTGTTCCA
>JAGCWG010000136.1 GCA_017961965.1 Bacteroidaceae bacterium
GCACGCAAGAGTGCCTTGTCGAGCATATCAACACGGTTGGTAGCAGCAAGGATGATGACACCAGAGTTAGTGCCAAAGCCATCCATCTCAGTAAGCAGGGCATTGAGGGTATTCTCACGCTCATCATTGCCACCCATTCCTGGGTTCTTACTACGAGCACGACCTATGGCGTCAATCTCATCAATGAAGATAATGGAAGGAGACTTCTCCTTTGCCTTGGCGAATGTGTCCCTAACACGAGAAGCACCTACACCAACAAACATCTCGACAAAGTCAGAGCCTGACATAGAGTAGAAAGGTACGCCAGCCTCACCAGCAACTGCTTTTGCCAACAGGGTCTTACCTGTTCCTGGAGGGCCTACAAGCAGAGCACCCTTTGGTATCTTACCACCTAAGTCTGTATATTTCTGTGGGTTCTTCAGGAAGTCAACAATCTCCTGTACTTCCTGCTTAGCACCTTCTTGGCCTGCAACATCCTTGAAAGTAATACCAAGAGTGTTGCCTTTTTCAAACATCTGGGCCTTAGAACGGCCTACGTTGAAGATGCCCATTCCTCCACCAGTGCCACCACTCATGCGATTCATAACGAAGAACCACAAGAAGATAAAGAAGGCAACAGGCGCCAAAGAGATGATGAAGTCAAGGATGCCATTACGAGTGGAAATCTCATAGGTCAACTCACCCTTGAACTTTCCTTCAGCACGCTCAGCATCTATGAACTGCTCTACTTGGTCAACACTGCCATACATTACGTCAAGGTAAGGATTAGGGCCAGTCTGCTTGAGTGACATGTGGAACACATCCCTCACATTCTCGCCCTTGACATACATACGAAGCTTTGACTCAGTCTTGTTTACCACTATGCGTGTGGCATAGCCTCTGTCCACATAAGTCTTGAAACTACTGTATGAGGCTGTGCGAGCAGGAGCCTGGCCTATCTTCTGGCCGTCTCCCATGAAATAAACTACTGCAAGAGTAACCAGAATAACGATGTAAATCCAACTGGTGTTGAACTTAGGCATCTTAGGTGGACGGTTTCCTCCTACGGTAGGTATGTTTGAACTTGTACTTGCCATTTGTCTTGTGTTGTTATAATCAGTCTAAATCAGGAACCTCTGTCATTGGAGCATCTTGCCAAAGCTCTTCGAGATTATAGAAATCACGAGCCTCTGGGAGGAATATGTGGACCATAACATCGACATAGTCCATAGCCACCCAAATGCAGTTTTCTACACCAGCCACGCGGATAGGTTTCTCCTTGAGGTCCTTACGCATGGTTTCCTCCACAGAGTCCATTATAGCAGAAACTTGTGAAGGCGAACCACCCTCACAAATAACAAAGGCTTGGGTGACCACACCCTCCATGCCTTCCAAATCAACTATGTTAATACTGCGTCCTTTCTTTTCTTGAATACCCTTGACTACAGTATCGGCTAATTTCTTTACGTTTTCCTTCATACTTTATATAAAATCCTTGCAAAGTTAGCAAAAAAAATCATGAAAGCAATAAGTATGGGTAAACAAGAGAAACGAAAACCCTCTTTTCTTTGAAAAATAGCGAAAATATTTTGCCATTTCAGAAAAATATAGTACCTTTGCACCCAAAATGCCGAAAACCCAGACTTACGACATAGACATCAAAGAGGCAGCGGAAAGTTCAAAGGAAATTTCCTACATTCTTGATGATGAATACTTTAAAAGTCTGGAGGATGCCCAAATACAACATGGCAACGTGAACGCCGAGATGCTTATACGCAAGGTGTCTGACGGAGAGTTTACATTAACCATGAGTATAGAGGGCAGCGTAACGGTACAATGCGACCGATGTCTCGACGACATGCTTCAACCAGTAAAGGGCGAGAGCAGTTATATAGTAAAATTCGGAGAGACACCTGACATTACAGATGATGTCATCATTGTTGACGAGAATAACGGAATTCTCAATGCGGCATGGCTCATCTACGAAGTGATAGCGTTGGCAATACCCATTAAGCACGTTCATGCACCTGGAAAATGCAATGATGCGATGACTAAAAAGCTCGAAGAGCTGTCAGCCACCCGAAATGGTGATGAGATTGCAGAAGACGCTACTCCCGACCCCCGTTGGGCAGCGCTCGGCAAACTGAATTTAACAACAGATTAAAACTAAAAAAGAAAAATGGCACATCCTAAAAGAAGACAGTCAAAGACTCGTACACTTAAGCGTCGTACACACGACAAGGCAGTAGCACCAACACTTGCTGTATGCCCTAACTGTGGTGCGTACTATGTTTATCACACAGTGTGTCCTACTTGCGGACAGTATCGTGGTAAGCAGGCCATCGCTAAGGACGAGGCTTAAGTCATAAGCTTTTTATATTGTAACCTATACTCACACATTATATATATAATAATGAGTAAAGTAAACGCTGTTATCACCGGCATTGGTGGCTACGTGCCTGAATACATCCTTACCAATGAGGAGCTTTCACGCATGGTGGACACCAATGACGAGTGGATACTGACACGAGTAGGAATCAAGGAACGTCGCATACTCAACGAAGAGGGACTCGGCTCTGCATACATGGCCCGTAAGGCATGCAAGCAGTTGCTCGAAAAGACTGGAGTTGACCCACAGACCGTGGACTGCGTAATTTGCGCTACCACCACTCCAGACTACCGCTTCCCCTCAAATGCTTCTATTGTAATAGGCAAGCTCGGATTGCAAAACGCACACGGAATGGACATATCATGTGCGTGCTGTGGTTTCCTCTACATGCTCGACCTCGCATCAGCAATGATACAGAGCGGAAGGTACAAGAGAGTGATAGCAGTAGCAGCCGAGAAGATGTCATCAATGGTGGACTATCAAGACCGTCAGACCTGCGTATTGTTTGGTGATGGTGCTGCTGCTGCAATGCTTGAGGCTACTGAGGAAGAGGGTGTGGGATTTCAGGATTCATTCTTGAGAACAGACGGCAAGGGACTCCCCTTCCTTCACATGAAGGCTGGTGGCTCCGTATGTCCTGCTTCTCACTACACCGTGGATCATCGCATGCACTACATATACCAGGAAGGACGAACGGTTTACAAGTATGCTGTTACTTCTATGGCTAACGATGTGCAGGAGATATTGAAGCGTAACAACCTGAATCCAGAGGACGTCAACTGGGTGATACCGCATGAGGCGAATATGCGAATCATAGAAGCGGTAACAAACCGACTTGAGCTTCCGATGGAAAAGGTAATGGTGAACATTGAGCACTACGGTAATACCAGCGCTGCCAGCATAGCACTCGCCATGTGGGACTTTGAAAAGAACCTAAAGAAGGGCGACAATGTGGTACTTACTGCTTTCGGAGCAGGTTTCGTACATGGAGCAAGTTTCTACAAGTGGGGATATGATGGCGACAAGGTGAAGTAAACAACAACCTACTTATTCTGATGAACAAACAGCATAAAGCAGGATTTGTAAATATCGTTGGCAATCCCAACGTCGGTAAAAGTACGCTCATGAACCAATTGGTTGGTGAGCGTATTTCTATTGCACCGTTCAAGGCACAGACAACTCGACACCGTATCATCGGTATTGACAATACAGAGGATACACAGATAGTATTCACTGACACTCC
>JAGCWG010000137.1 GCA_017961965.1 Bacteroidaceae bacterium
AATCTTTCTGATTAAAGACACATCTTTAATTAAAGAATCAGCAAGTAAGAATTAACTTTTTAAGTTTAACCGAACATATAGCACCAAAGAGCGAGACATTATTCGCCGCTATAGTTCAAAAAAAAGAAAAATTATGCCAAGATCAGTAAATCATGTTGCATCACGTGCACGTCGTAAGAAGATTTTAAAGCGCGTTAAGGGTCAGTTCGGCGCTCGTAAGAACGTTTGGACAGTTGCTAAGAACGCATACGAGAAGGGTCTCACATACGCATTCGCAGACCGTCGTCGTAAGAAGCGCGAGTTCCGTGCTCTCTGGATTCAGCGTATCAACGCTGCAGCTCGTCTCGAGGGTATGTCTTACTCACAGCTCATGGGTGCTCTCCACAAGGCTGGCATCGAGATCAACCGCAAGACTCTTGCTTATCTCGCTGTTAACAACGCAGAGGCATTCAAGGCTATCGTAGCTAAGGTAAAGTAAATCAGATTACATAGATTACTTATCAAAAACTAATGAGGGTGTGTCATTCATTTGACACACCCTCATTCTTTTTGGAATTAATAATTAATAATTCAAAATGCAAAATGCAGAATCCATAAAGATTATTATGGAATGACAAAGAACGAACCTGCATGTTAATTGTTAATTGTTAATTATTAATTAGAACACATCACTTATCCTTATTCGCTTCCTTCCATTCGTCCATTGCCTCCTCTGTCATCGGAAACTCCTTGAGCCAGCGCATCTGACGAGTAATCCACCTCTGACGCTTGTACATGTATGATGATGGGTTAGAACTATCGAATCTAATAGGGTTTGGAAGAGTGGCTGCAATAAGCGCACACTGGTTACGATTAAGGTCTTTTGCATGCACTCCGAAATGTTCGAGTGCAACGGCTTCTGCACCATATATGCCGTCGCCCATCTCTATCGTATTGAGATAGACCTCCATGATACGTTGTTTACCCCAGACAATCTCAATGAGTACCGTGAAATATGCCTCAAAGCCTTTTCTAACCCACGTACTTGATGGCCATAGAAACACGTTCTTTGCCGTCTGCTGGCTTATTGTACTTCCGCCACGTATGCGTCCCCTCTCCTCACGTTCTTTTATGGCTTGCATGATACCGTCCATGTCAAATCCATTATGCGTAAGAAAATTCTGGTCTTCACTACTCCATACTGCCAATGGCAATTCTGGAGAAATGGAATCCAAAGGAACCCACTCATGTTTCATCCTCAGTTGTTGACCGTTCTTTACTTGCTGATAGCATCTTATGAACATAAGAGGTGAATAAGGCACAGGTACATACTTGTACAAGATAACCATGAATATTGTTGAACCGAAGAACACAATTGCTCCCCACTTTAACGTCTGCTTGACGTAATGCCAGATTCTTTCCATTACAAATCCTTTTCCTTTTATCTGTTTTGCGCCGCAAAGGTAGCAATTAAATAATTAAGACGGAAACATGGCTACATTGTTTTTTCATTCTTCGTGCGCAACTTGCGCAAAACTATCAATCATGACTAAAGTTATTGTTGGAATAAATATAATACTTACACAACGTAATGTGCCAGTTTTCGCCACGTAAATATAATGTTTACGTGACGTAAACATGCACGACATACACTTTTCTGTGGTTATGTTTGCACTTGAATTTCTCATATAAAACCTATGAAATCTTTGGTTGCAACGAAATAAACACCTATATTTGTCATAGTATTAACAGAAACAAAAATACAGAATAAGTAGGTGTGCAGAATTATTTTTACAATCCTTGCACCGCCTACTGCGCATCTTCAACGCCTAAAAACAATCGAGTAGGAGTCACTACACTCTTTTATTTTATGCGCTGAACCTACATCATTAATCAATACAATCATTATAAAAATAATTTTGCACACCTACTTACAAAAAATAATGGAGATTCACAATATGGCAAAATTAATACTCACATCATTCCTGACACTTGTCATGACCTCCGCAAGTATGGCACAAGGACTGAAAAATGGCGACCTACTCTTCAACTATAGCGAACCAAAAGGAGGATTCGGAGGTGCAATAGCGGAAGCAACAAACAGAAAGGATGACCTCGGAATAAGCCATGTGGCTATAGTAATTAAGAATGACACTATCATTCAGGTTATTGAGGCAACAGGTAAGGACGGCGTAAGGATTTGCCCTCTTGACACATTCCTAAACAAGGCAGAACATTCAGCAGACGGCAAGCCTCTCGTACTCGTAGGAAGGCTGAAAGATACTTCCGTAGCAGATGAATGTGTGCAACGTGCAAAGACATACTTCGGACGTCCTTACGACTGGATATTCTCAGACACGGAAGAAGCTATATATTGTAGTGAACTTGTACACCTATCTTATCTCGACAAAGAGGGTAAGCACATCTTCCCTCAACAGCCAATGTCTTTTCATGGTGAAGATGGAACTATTCTCCCATATTGGACGGAATATTACAAGAAACGAGGACTTGTTGTGCCAGAAGGTGCTCTAGGAACAAACCCTGCAGGCATTTCAAAGAGCGACAAGATACAACTCATGAAAATGGATGAGCTTCGATAACATTACATCAACATACTACATTTACGAGAAAGAGCCTATATGAAGAAATAAAGGGTCATCAAAAGGATGTTGAAGATGTTCGCGTAAAAAGGAAAAAAGGAGACGTTGCAAATGCAACATCTCCTCTTATATTTATGATTAAGTTATAGATTACTTAAGTGTACCTGCCTCAGCAGCCTTAATCATTGCCTCAGAAGCGTAGAGGTAAACCTCAACACGACGAGAAGCAGCACGATCCTCTGTACCGTCAGCCTTAGTTACAAGGTTAGTCTCACCGTAACCCTTAGCTTCCTTAATCTGCTTAGCGTTAACGCCACAAGAGTTTACGAGGAAGTTCTTTACACCATCAGCACGGTTCTGAGAGAGTGTGAGGTTTGTAGCGTCTGAACCATCAGAAGAAGCATATCCCTGAATAGCAACGTCACAATCTGTGTAAACATTAAGAACCTTTGTAGCGAAGTTCTTGAGTTCTGTCTGAGCAGAAACCTGAAGAGCAGACTTACCAGTAGCGAAGAGGATACCATTGTCGAAAGTAACCTTAACAGCCTCAAGACCGTTTGCGTCAGTTACTGTCTCAACGTTTGCGTTAGCAGCAGCGGCAGCAGCAGCAGCCTTAGCCTTATCCATCTTCTTTCCGATGAGTGCACCAGCAGTTGTACCAACAGCAGCACCTACAGCAGCACCGATAGCTGTACCCTTAGCGTTACCACCGATAAGACGACCAGCAAGAGCACCAACAGCTGCACCGCCACCACCACCGATGAGAGCACCCTTAGTTGTGTTACTTGCACCACAAGATGAAAGAAGAATCAATCCGCTCATACAGAGAGCAACAAAACCTGAATTTTTCATAATTCTTAAGCTTTTTAAGTTAGTATTATTAAATATATATTTTTCTAGTTCATAGTAAACTTGAAGAACGAGTCATGAAGACACCATCAGATTCATGCTATCAATAGATGCTTTGGCTGCATTCATCATCAATGTGCAAATTTAGGTTTTTTGTACGACTTACCTACACATTTTTCATTTTTTTTTAGCACAGACGCAAAAAATATCATTTTTAATGCGTAATTTTGCAGAACGAAACGAAAATAAATACATTATAAGATATTATGGCAAAAGAATTAAAGGAGCTGACAAAGCGCAGCGAAAACTATAGTCAGTGGTACAATGACCTTGTGATGAAGGCTGACCTTGCAGAGCAGGCAGACGTTCGTGGATGTATGGTCATCAAGCCTTACGGATATGCTATATGGGAGAAGATGCAGCAGCAACTTGACAAGATGTTCAAGGAGACTGGCGTACAGAACGCATATTTCCCACTTCTCATCCCGAAGTCTTTCCTTTCTAAGGAGGCTGAGCACGTAGAAGGTTTCGCAAAAGAATGTGCTGTCGTAACTCACTACCGCCTCAAGACTAACGAAACTCACGACGGAGTCGTTGTTGACCCTTCAGCCAAGCTTGAGGAGGAACTCATCATTCGTCCAACTTCAGAGACAATCATCTGGAACACATATAAGAACTGGATTAACTCTTACCGCGACCTCCCTATCCTCTGCAACCAGTGGTGTAACGTAATGCGTTGGGAGATGCGTACACGTCTTTTCCTCCGTACATCAGAGTTCCTCTGGCAGGAAGGACACACAGCTCACGCTACTCGTGAGGAAGCTGAAGAGCGTACAAAGCAGATGATAAACATCTATGCCAAGTTTGCAGAGGAGTATATGGCTGTACCTGTTATCCAGGGTGTAAAGAGCGAGACTGAGCGTTTTGCTGGTGCACTTGACACATACACTATTGAGGCTATGATGCAGGACGGTAAGGCTCTCCAGTCAGGAACATCACACTTCCTCGGTCAGAACTTCGGTAAGGCATTCGATGTTACATTCCTCAACAAGGACAACAAGCCAGAGTATGCATGGGCAACATCTTGGGGTGTTTCCACACGTCTTATGGGTGCTCTCATCATGACTCACTCTGATGACAATGGTCTTGTACTTCCACCAGCACTCGCACCTATTCAGGTTGTCATCATCCCAATCGGCAAGGGCGACCAGATGGCTATGCTCGACGAGAAGGCAAATGCTATCGTGAACAACCTCCGTGCTATGGGCATAAGCGTGAAGTACGACAACGCAGACAACAAGCGTCCAGGCTTCAAGTTTGCAGATTACGAGCTCAAGGGTGTTCCTGTACGTCTCGTTCTCGGTGCTCGTGACCTCGAGCAGGGTGTTGTAGAAATCATGCGTCGTGATACTCTTGAGAAGGAGAACGTAAGTATCGAGGGCATCGAGACATACATCAAGAACCTCCTTGATGAGATTCAGAAGAACATCCTTGCAAAGGCAAAGGCATTCCGCGACTCTCACATCTACGAGTGCGACAACTACGAGGAGTTCAAGGAGAAGGTTAAGGACGGTGGTTTCTTCCTCTGTCACTGGGATGGAACAGAAGAGACAGAGGCAAAAATCAAGGAGGACACTCAGGCAACAATTCGTTGCGTGCCATTCATGTTCGAACAGACACCAGGTACAGATATGGTAAGCGGCAAGCCAGCCAAGTACCGTGTTCTCATCGCACGCTCTTACTAAGAGACCCTCTCTGTCCTTCGGACATCTCCCCCTATATGGGGAGAGCCATTCGGAGAATATCTGCAAAAACTGCAAATGAAATATCATAAATAAAAATGGTAGGACTTGCTTGTTAATTGTTAATTGCTAATTATCAATTATCAATTGTCAATTATCAATTTAAAAAGCGAATTGTGCTGACAGTATTACGCTGTCAGCACAAACTCATTCTACACGACAAAGATTTAGGGAAGAACTGACACAAAATCATCTTGGCATAGACTTTGCAGGATAAGTGATGGTAACACAATAGAAACAAGTAAATGAGCAATCAATATACACAGAAACTGAGTCAGATACTGACATACAGCAAGGAGGAGGCATTACGCCTCGGCAATGACTTCATCGGTCCAGAGCACATGCTCTTGGGCATCATTCGTGATGGAGACAACTTAGCCGTCACTACCCTCCTCGACAAGTTCAATCTTGACATTCCTGCGGTAAAGACCAGTCTTGAGTCAATGTTGCGCGACCAGTCAATCACACTGCTATCCAACGACATTGCGTTCAACGACAAGTCATCCACAGTCCTTCGTCTCAGTATCCTTGAGGCACGCCTCAAGAAGAGCAAGGCAAGCGATGCGGAACACCTTATCCTTGCCATCATGAAGCAGAAGGACAACCTTGCCGCACGTATTCTTGAGGACTGTAATGTCACATATCAGGCTCTGTCCAATGCACTCTCACAACCTGCACCTTCCGCACCTAAGGCTGGAGTAAGCCTTGACGAGGAAGACGAAGACGAAGAACTTGCTTCTCCGCCACCATCAGCAGGAAGAAACAATTCGGCCACGACAAAGGAGAAGAAGTCAAACTCTGACACTCCTGCACTTGACACCTTCGGCTTTGACCTCACAAAGGCAGCAGCAGAAGGTAAGCTTGACCCTGTCGTAGGACGTGAACGTGAGATAGAGCGTATGGCACAGATTCTTTCACGCAGAAAGAAGAACAACCCTGTGCTTATTGGTGAACCAGGAGTCGGCAAGACAGCAATAATCGAAGGACTTGCCACTCGCATATACGAACATAAGGTAAGCCGTATTCTCTTTGACAAGCGCATCATATCACTTGACATGGCTGGCATCGTTGCTGGAACAAAGTACCGCGGACAGTTTGAGGAGCGTATGCGCTCCATCATCAAGGAATTGCGTGCCAATCCAGACATCATTGTCTTCATCGACGAGATACATAACCTTGTGGGTGCAGGCAATCAGGCATGACAGATGGATGCCGCCAACATGCTCAAGCCTGCTCTCTCAAGAGGTGAGATACAATGTATCGGAGCAACAACCCTCAACGAGTACCGCAAAAGCATAGAGAAAGATGGAGCACTCGAACGACGTTTCCAGAAGATTATCGTAGAGCAACCTTCAAAGGAGGAGACACTTGAGATTCTTCACAACATAAAGGAGCGTTACGAGGAGCATCACAACGTTACATATACAGAAGAAGCCCTCAAGGCATGCGTAGAACTGACAGCACGTTATGTAACCGACCGTCAGTTCCCAGACAAGGCAATTGATGCACTTGACGAAGTTGGTTCACGTGTCCACATCAACAACATATCCGTCCCTAAGGACATAGAGGATATGGAGAAGGACATAGCCGAGGCAAACAAGCGTAAGGAACAGGCTGTAAAGAACCAGAACTACGAACTTGCAGCCAACTTCCGTGATGAGGTTCGTATCAAGACTGATGCACTCAAAGCAAGGAAACAGGAATGGGAAGAGTCACAGCAGGAACAGCGTCAGACAATAAATGCTGACATTGTGGCAGACACTATAAGTATCATGACAGGCATCCCTGTACAGAAGATGGCACAGACAGAAAGTGTCCAACTCAAAGGAATGCGTCAGGCTCTCAAGGAAGCTGTCATAGCACAGGATACTGCTATCGACAAACTCGTAAGCGCAATTCTCCGCAGTCGTGTAGGACTCAAAGACCCTAACCGTCCGACAGGAGTATTCATGTTCCTCGGTCCTACTGGAGTCGGAAAGACATATCTAACAAAGAAACTGGCAGAACGTATGTTCGGAAGTTCAGATGCCCTCATACGTGTAGATATGAGTGAGTATATGGAAAAGTTCACTACAAGCCGACTTGTAGGTGCACCTCCAGGATATGTTGGATATGAGGAAGGTGGTATGCTCACCGAAAAGGTAAGACGCAAGCCATA
>JAGCWG010000138.1 GCA_017961965.1 Bacteroidaceae bacterium
AATAATTTCAATGTTAAAGAGGGCATTTCCTCACCACATACGTATATATAAGGAGGACGATATTCATAAGAAGGGCGTAGATGATGGCAGGGATGGAAATCCTTACATCATTGAACACGAATGGGCTTGAAGCAAGTGCTATGGCTTGTGCCGCATTCTGCATACCGACCTCAATAATGATGGTACGACGCTGCGCTCCCTTGAGACGGAACACGTATGAAAGTGCCGCACCGATTGCAATACACACAAGGATGAGGGCAAGCACGGCAAGACCCATCTCGCCTATGTGGTCACGAATGCTGTCAAACTCCTGAACGAAGAACGTACCAGCAAGGATGACAAGACATGGGAAAGCAATCTTTGAGAGTACCGCTTCAATCTTTGCAGCCTTTTCACGTGCATAACGGCGCATAGTAATACCAAGGCATATAGGTACAAGCATCGTGAACACATTCTGCATCACAAGCTTACCTACTGGCAACTGTATCTGCGTACCATCAAGTATTCCGCTCTGTGACACAACCCACTCCATGATGACAGGAAGCGTAAAGAGGGTGATGACACTACTCAATGCTGTCAACGAAACAGAAAGCGCAACGTCACCCTTTGCCAGCAAAGAGAAAACATTACTTGAACTACCACCCGGACAACATGCAATAAGCATGAATCCAACAGTAAAAATTGGTGGTAGAGAAAAGACATAAGTAAGTGCAAATGCCACAAGTGGCAGACACACCAACTGCCCAATGAGTCCGACAATCACAGGCTTTGGTTTAGTCAAGAACAACTTGAAATCCTTAACCTGTAATGTAAGACCGAGGTCAAACATCAGAAGTGTGAGTATCAGAAGAACTATAAAAACACTATTCATATTCTTTTTTGAAAACTTTAACAAATAATTGTCTAATGAAAGCGGATAACTAAAATAGTATTCCTTATTAGAACGCAATCTGGAACTGTGTTACCCACATATCAGTAGGTGAACCATTCTTAGGATTCTTACGTACATACTCACTACGGATGCAACACTGGCGATAAACCCAATACTGGAGACCACCGATGTAGTTACGTGTGTGAGCACCAGAAAGTGACGTGTTGCGATCAAGATAGTCAAAGTTAGCAATAAGATCAAGTCCCTTAAAGAGGTGGAACTCTGCATTGGCATAATAGCCGAAGCTACGGATGCCACCATCATTACCCCACATTGCCTCAGAACGAAGATTGACAACAGGATTCTTGTGCTCAGCACCTACAGAGAAACGGTTGCGCTTGTAGTTCTCACCAGCCATGAACTTGCCAAAAGATGATGGAGCCTGAGCACGTGCAGTGCCAAGGATGAAAGATGCGCTGAACTTTGTCTTAGCAAAAGGCATTACATTGACCATACCGATAACATCCTTCTGAGTGTTGTTCTCCTTCTGATTCATACCCGCACCATTGAACACGCCAAGGCTATAATTGAGCAATGGAGCACCATCCTTCACAATAGCATCACCAGTAAGCATGATACCCACGTCACGACCTACCCTACCAAAACCATAACAAGGGTCATCGCCTCCAATACCAGCCATGAACGAAACACTCTCATCCATACCGATGTTACTGATGAGTGTAGGTGGCAAGAGGCTTTCGAGTGTGAATGGCTGCTTGTACTGTCCAACACGCACCTTGAGGGCAGGTGAGAAAGCATACTGTGCATAGTACTCATGCAACTTACTGTTTGCGATGTCATACATCAGCCAGAAACTTATCTTGTCGTTAATCTGGGCATCTGCCATAAGGATAAAACGCTGAACCTCCATCTTGTCGCTTGACTCACCATCCTTCCACTCTGCTGTGGCAGACGACTGGCCGTAACCCATAAAACGGATTTTGCTTGTTCCTATTTGAACTGTAGGAATGACACTCTCATTCTTCACGCCATCAGCCGATGGCGTTTCCTCTACCTCTGTAGCAAATGAAGACATGGAAAGCACGACAGCTCCCATCATCAACGCTACACGCTTAAAACCAACACTTTGCATAATTTAGAATATTTTGCTTTTCAAATTTGAATGCAAAGGTACTACATTTAATCAATAATTCATAATTATAATTCTGTAAGTTTCCAATTTGAAACTTTTTGGCATTTCAATACGTATAAAATCTGCGAGATAAAAAACTGATGGAACTACATAATCAAAAACGACGGTAGTATCGAAATGTCCTACTATTCCATAAATACATTAGACATGCGTTTGGTCTAAAAACAAGCCAATAAAAGACACTTTAGATATGTAAAAAACGCGATTACGAAATGATTTTTATGTGTTTTTCCTTCGTCTTTCCTTCGGGAATGCTTCGGGGATTGTTCGGGAACAGTTCGGTTCACCCTTTAGTCATATTGTCCAAACACTTTACTGTTTCTTGCGGAGTTTACGATTGTCCTATTTTATCACTTCTGAATTATCGTCTATTGACTTCAACAAAACAAAAGGGAAAATCACATAGGAGTCAATACAAGTTTCGGAAGTATTTACCACAAGAGAAATACTTCCGAAACAATGCGTCTTTATTTACTTATTGATCACAGCCATCATCTTTTCAGAAATTGCCTGAGACATCGGAATGAAGTTGGACATCATATCCATGTTGGCAGCCTTGAGATGCTGACCCGCCTCTGAACGTAACAGACTTAAACTGAAGTCAAGGTCAGCCTCCGTATAGACCTCACCAGCAGTATTGCATACAACGACAAAGACATCTTCCATGAGAATACGGATAAGAGCCTTGACACTTTCCATCTTCTCAGGATTATTTTTCTTTGCAACTGATTCAATCTGATGTGATATGTTGCCCATTACAGCATTGACAATCTGGTCAGAACCAGATTCACGAACCATAATATCCCACTTCTTCTTGAAACTCTCAGGACCTGTATATTTAAGCGGTTCCACTTTCTTGCCATCCATACAAGCCTGCATCTTTGCTGGCATATTGGCTTGCAGATAGTTCATGAGTGCTGGCATGAATCGCTTCATAAGCTGAGAGTTTTTCTCTACAATGGCGACTCCTTCTGGTGACTTATATGAAGCAAGCAAGAATGTGTAGTCAGACACAGTCACATGCTTAGCATAGTAGTCATACATGATATCGCAACAGTCATCATAAAATGGTCCTGACAAATATGTCTTAAGGCGTTCCATGGATTCACGTACACGTTCCTTATTTCCATGATTATGACGTGCCGTCAGTTGTCCGATGAACTCATCAGAAGTGAAACTTGACAAGTCAACAGCATTAGCCTTAAACAGTTCCTTAAGTTGTTCCTTGGTAATCTGCTGTGCACAACTCATTGTCGTTATTCCCATAAAAAGAATCAGCATCAGTGTGATGCGCCATACGATAGTCTTTCTCATAATGATTAGGTTTTTTATTTAGTTGATTATTGTTCTTATTGGTCTTTGACTATTTAGTTTAGCCAATTGGTTTAGTTTCTCTATTCTTCTTTCTTGAGGCAAATATAAAAAGTTTTGCAAAAAGGAGACTGCTTTTTATCGATTTTTCTTAATAAAGCTTAAAAGACACAAAAAAAAGGGCAAAGAACTTGCCCTTTTCGTGAAATGGAGATTGCAAAAGCAAAAGAAGAGTCAGTTTAGTTGACTTTCACAAACCTGAAGTCCGTAGCAGAGAACCATCCGTGATAGTCGCCCTTGCCGTCCTTGAGTGTTGTGACACCATACTTGACAGTAAGCGGTTCACTAACAACGATGTCATCAATATACACATAGCTCCAGCCATAGCCTTTGCCGTCATGTACATTTGCATATTCCTCACCACGAGTTACGGTTCTGTCCTCGTCCTCAAGATGAGTTGAAGGAATATTGCGGAACTCATCCACAAGTGCCTTGACAACCTTGTCTGTATTATATGTGCTATCCACGAGTGTCAACCATATATTACCACCCTCATTACCATAGGCAGGAATCTCTGCATACTTGATGGTCTTGTCCTTGCCGAACTTGTCGTTGTAGCAGAAGATGTAAACCTTCTCATGCTCTGCACGACAGTTTGCAACGAGGCGATAAGTTCCTGGCTGAAGAGTTTCTGTGTTTTCTGCCGTATAGCGAACATGATTACCCTCTGTGTAAGCATCGAGATAACGTACATTTCTGTCACCATTCATATACTCACCCCATTTGGTATATCTTTTACTACAATCAGCTTCCACCATCTTCCAGCCATTGTTGCGGAAATAATAGTAGTCCTCCTCATTATAGAACTTAATGCCATCCACAATCCACTTCTTTTGCTGTTCCTCATAATATTCTTTCCAATGCTCTTGATTTTCCACTCTGTACTTATAAATCAAAGAGCCATAAGAAAGACAAGCAATGGCAAGAGAGGCTATACACACAATGATGAAAGATAAACGAGCACCAGAAGAAAAACGCTTACGATCAGCCTTACGCCTGCGAATTAAAGCATATATTGGAATACAAATGAATACTAATGCTGCGATGGTTCCTGCCAATATTGTCAAATAATTGTCTGCGGCAAAAACCTCAAAAGGAATATCTACACTATTGGTATTATAATTCACATCACCAAATATCAATCCAAAAGGAATACACATCAAAGCAAACAGGAGAACAACAAGAAAAAAGAGCAAGCAAAAAACAAATAAGATGACTGGTGAAAAGATGATTGCAAGACAACCGATTCCACATCCCTTAGCTATATTCACGCCAGTACTGCTATGATTTCTCTTGTAGTACATGTACTGGTCGTATGAAGCCTTTGCCCTACGTGCATGCTCTTCCTTGTTCGCTTGAGAGTCATCGCTAAAACTTGACTTAGCATCACCTTCGGTATTCACATTATCATCTTCGCATTTAGCTGATTCTGTACCAGTAGCAGCAGAGTTACCCTTGACGCCACTGCCATATACTCCAGACTTACTTGAAGAAGCGGATGTAAATCCATTTGAACGAGAAGAATAGTATGTGCCACCAAAGTTGCCGTTAGCCTCATTGAGCACTTCCTCTTGAAGATTCTCAGGATTGACCTCCTTACCCTGCATACGAAGTCTGTCCTCTGGAGTTCGTGCCTCTGGAACGACTATGAGGAATACAAGGTAAAGTATAGGAACCATAAACATTGATGGGAATGAGATAATGTGTAT
>JAGCWG010000139.1 GCA_017961965.1 Bacteroidaceae bacterium
ATCATGGTAGTCTTGTCCATAGGCATAGTACGCAAACTGATACTGGTCATCACCGAGCTTGCGTTCAGGGTAGTAGTTGAGGGCAAGAGAGATGATACTCTTAGCCTCTGGCATGAGCAGAAGTGGATTAAGTCTCTTTTCAAGATTATTCTGCAAATAAGCCATGTCCGCATTCTTACCCTCGTCAATCCACTTGCGGTAGTTGTCTGCCACCTTTGCCTCCACAGGTTCTGCCTTGGCTATGCCACAAGCCGAAAAACCGAGACGTTGTGCCTCGGTCTTAATCTCCCGTGTGATTTCAGAAATAACCATGTACCTATACTTATTTTTCGCAAAATTAGAAAAAGTTTTTGAAAAATCGATAACGTATCACATGTTTTGTTTACCTTTGCGACTATAAACTAAGCAACCATAAAAACAATAATTATGCGTAATTACCTTTTAAACGGAGCGATCGTCCTTACGATGGCCGTTGCTGTTGCAGGATGTGACAGCAAAAACGATGAGACAACTAACAGTTCTAACCTTCCATTGACAAACGAAGACAATGAACGTAAAGTAATCAACTTGACTTTGGAGGAAAACGACCTTGTAAAAGGTAGCGGTGACTTTGCCTTTGAACTCTTCCGTAAGGTATCATCAGACAAGAGTGAAATCATTTCCCCTATCAGTGTTACATACGCATTGGGTATGCTCAACAATGGAGCGACTGGTGAGACGCAGGAACAAATCAACAAGGTACTCGGCTTTGGTGACAAGGGTGCAGACGGCATCAACGCTTTCTGCAAGAAAATGCTCACAGAAGCACCTGTTCTTGACAAGTTGACAAAGGTTTCTATTGCCAACAATATCTTCATGAACAATGGTTACAAGTTGAATTCTGACTTCGTAGCCAAGGCAAAGGACTTCTACAATGCCACACCAGAGACACGTGACTTCCACGACGGAAAGACAATGGATGTCATCAACAAATGGGCAAGTGACAATACCAACAACATGATTGAAAAGGTTATTGACAATAAATCATTCAATCCTGATGCTGTCAGCTATCTGTTGAACGCAATATACTTCAAGGGAGTATGGGCAGAGGGCTACAAGTTTGACAAGAATGAAACCAAAGACGAAACATTCTACAGCTACAATGGCAACAAAACCGTGGCTATGATGCACCAGAACAAAAAGAGAATGTATGGTGAAACAGACGACTGTAAGATATTAAGCCTTACATTTGGTAATGAAGCATACGCTATTGATTTCTTCCTGCCTAATGAAGGAAAGACAATCCAGGACGTATTGAGTTCACTTACTTATGACAAGTGGCAGAGTTATTATGAATATGACAAGCAATTATTACTAACAACAGGTCTGCCAAGAGTAATGTTAAATTCCAAGGTTGACATAAAGCTGCCACGCATAGAGACATCATCAAGCATTGAACTCAATGACATAATGTCTGCATTAGGTATGCCAAATGCCTTTAACCAAAGCAAGGCTGAGTTCCCAAACTTCTGTACTACACCGACCTTTATCGGAAAGATGAAGCAGGATGCAAAAATCAAACTTGAAGAAACAGGTGCAGAAGCTGCAGCTGTAACTGGGACACAGATTGCATACTCAGGTGTTGAACCCGCATACAAGAATGCCGTCTTCCACGCCAACCGTCCATTCTTCTACATCATTCACGAGACATCAACGAATGCAATCTTCTTTATCGGACAATATACAGGAGAGTAAAGGTATCAGGGGTAGCACCCCGGATACTATCGGGATTTGACAGCACTTTCACCATCCCTCGGGAGGGGCAGGGTGGGACCACTCCTCACTTCAGATGTCTGCTACGTTGCTGGTCCTCGTCAAATATCTTGAACTCATAGCCGTTGTCACGAAGCCATTCGATGGACTTAGGGAGTGCCGTCTTGAGCTTGTCGATACTCTTTAGGGAGTCGTGAAAAGTGATGATTGAACCATTACGGGCATAACGCTTCACGTTCTCAAACACATCATCGGCTGTGAGGAGCTTGGAGTAGTCACGAGTGACAAGGTCCCACATGATGATGGTGTAGTGACGACGAAGACGTGCATACTGGAGCGGTTTCATCCATCCATGAGGAGGACGGAACAAGTTGGAATGAATCAGATGGTCAGCCTTGTTGGCATTCCACAGATACTGCCAACTCCACACCTTGAGTCCACCGATATGGTTAAAGGTATGATTACCCAACCTATGACCATGTGACTTTATCAGTTCCAACAACTCAGGATATTTCCTGACATTGTCGCCAACCATGAAGAATGTAGCCTTGACGTTGTACTTATCAAGCGTCTCTATCAACCAAGGAGTGGACTCAGGTATCGGGCCATCGTCAAATGTAAGGTACACAGCCTTCTCGTTTGGATTCATCCTCCATATAGCACTCGGATAAAGCCAACGCAGCCATTTACTTGGTTGTTCGATTATCATACGTTTTTCAGTTGGAATTAAACAGAAAGTTAAAAGGAGCTAAAGAGATAAATGCCTATAGACATTTCCCTTTGACTCCTTTCAACCATTATATATTATTACTGAGGCATAGCACCTGTTGCTTCACACTTTGAAGCGAAAGCATTATACATTTCGCTAATCTTGCTGTCAAGTGCCTTTGCCTTGTTGACATACTTGTCGCCACCCTTTTCGCCGATAGCCTCAAGAGTCTTGACGATGCTGAAGAGTACACGGAACTCATGCATACAATCAGAAACGTTAGCCTTGAATCGGTTGCCAGGGAGTGAGAGATACCAGTTGATGTATTCCCAGCTTCTCTTCTCTACGGCATCCATGATGACAACACCCTTCTCGTACTTACCGCAACCGATGTATGATGCAGCAAGGTCAAGTGAACCACTGTTGGCATTGTGAGGAATGTTGTAAGCAGGAATCTCCTTCTCACACTTGTCGAGTGCCTTGAGTGCCTTGTCATACTGACCGTTGGCAACGAGGTTAGAACAGAGTGCTGAGAACCAACGACGGTGAGTGAAACACATACGCTCTGTTGTCTCGTCGATGTAGAGGCCAGGCTGCTTCAGGTTACCATAATGGAACTTGTTCATCATGTTGTCATATACCTTCTCTGTATCAACGGCTGTGTTCATGTATGGGTCATTGTCCGCAAACGTGAACGGAGTGATGCGCCAAGCGATACCTTCGAGTACGAAGTGGCGGTAGAGGTTACCGTAATTGCTTGCACCGACAGTTGTTGACATATAGAGAGGACGTGAGAAGTTGCTCTGTGCAATCATCTCAAGGAGCATCATGAAGCTCTTTGTGATTCGTCCCTGACCAGCAAGGCTGATTTCCATTATCTCAGGGATTGAGTCGTTAGGAATCATCATGCCAGACTTGCGTACTGCAGCCTTATCTACGTGGAGATAGAGTGTGTCGCTTGGGAGACAAGAAGGAAGACTCTTTACGATGTCTGCATACTCAGTAGGAATATCCTCCTTGAGTACGAACTTCTTGATAGCATTGTTAATCTCGAATGGCTCGTCACCCCAAATCTTACGTGCAGTGACTGAGTCGTTGGCATAAATCTGCTTTACGAACTCTTCCATTGGGATGGAACCGCTACCGATGTTGACAGATGGGTTGACGTCAATCATCTCGTTCTTACCTGACACATACTGGAGACGCTTCCATGAGATAGGGAGTGGGCTTGACTGTCCATCACCCTCAAATGCTGGACGCTTCATCTGGTCAATGTACCAGTCTGTCTGGAGATATGAGAGGTTACATACACGAACATCCGTACGGTTGCCCTCAGTATCCTCGTTGTACCAGAGAGGGAATGTATCGTTATCACCATTAGTGAAGATGACACCATCGTGAGGTACTGTCTCAAGGTAGTTGAGTCCGAAGTCACGACATACCAAACGGTCTGAACGGTCATGGTCATCCCATGTCTGACTTACCATCTGGAGTGGAACTGCTATGGCTGGAATGAATGCAATAACGCTTGCCACGATGGCAGCCATGCGTTTCTCAAGTTTACCACCGAGCCACTGGTCGAGCCATGTGTAGAGAGCTGTGATACCGAGACCACACCAGATAGCGAATGCGTAGAACGAACCAGCGTATGCATAGTCACGCTCACGTGGCTGACTTGGTGTCTGATGGAGGTAAACCACGATAGCAAGACCTGTCATGAAGAAGAGGAAGAATACCACCCAGAACTGCTGGATGCCCTTCTGTCCACGACCGAATGCCTGCCAGAAGAATCCGATGAGACCAAGTATGAGTGGGAGACAGTAGAACACGTTGTGTCCCTTGTTCTCCTTGAGTTCTGTAGGAAGAAGACTCTGGTCACCCAACATAGCGTTATCGATGAATGAGAAACCAGTAATCCAGTTACCATGTTCAAGTTCTCCAAGACCCTGCTTGTCATTCTGACGACCAGCGAAGTTCCACATGAAATAACGCCAGTACATGAAGTTGAGCTGGTAAGAGAAGAAGAAACGGAGGTTGTCCATCTGTGTAGGAATCTTGACCTGACGCTTTCCTACCTGTGGAATATCGTATTCGACAGTCTTGCCTTCCACACCACCGAGCCACATCTCATAGTTTGCCTTGTGGTCATCGCTGTAGATACGTGGGAAGAGCATACACTGGTTGAATGGATAAACGAGGTCAATCTTGTCGCGTACCTTCTCGTATCTGTCCGGCTCGTCCTCTGAAGCCTTCTCCACACGCTGATAGACAGGTGCGCCCTTCTTTGTCTCATACACAAGGTCGCCTGCCTCATTCAAGATGACATTAGGTGAAGAAGCGTATGTCTGTCCCCAGAAGAGTGGACGGTCACCATACTGCTCACGACCGAGGTACTCGCCGAGAGTGAACACATCCTCTGGTGAGTTCTGGTCCATAGGAGGGTTGGCTGTAGAACGGATGACAATAACAGCGTATGAAGAGTAGCCGATTGTCATGAGTGCCATACAGAGGATACTTGTGTTGAGGATTCGTGGAGTGACCTCCTTAACCTTGAACACAACGTATGCAAGTGCAGCAAGTACAACGATACCGATAACAACACAAGCAACTCCGTGACCATAGAAAGGAATACCGAGCATACCTGTACTTGCAAGGAGAGCCACATTCATCTTAGTCCTGCTCTTTGCCTGTGCAGTCACGAAGAGTGACCATACGAGAACGGCAACAAGGAGGATAAGGTAGATATAGAGACCTGTGTTGAATGGCATGCTGAGAACATTCACAAAGAGAAGTTCAAACCATCCACCTATCTTCACGATACCCGGAACGACTCCGTAGAGTACGGCTGCCACGAGTACGCCTGAGAGAGCAAGTACGGCAAGTGAGCCTTTACCAGTAGGATTCTTGCACATCTTGTAGTAGTAAACCAACACGATGGCAGGAATACAGAGGAGGTTCAGGAGGTGGACACCGATACTGAGACCTACGAGGTATGCGATGAACACAATCCAGCGGTCAGAGCGTGGGTCTGTTGCATTATCCTCCCACTTGAGGATGAGCCAGAACACGAGTGCTGTGAAGAAGCTTGAGAACGCATACACCTCACCCTCAACGGCTGAGAACCAGAATGTGTCGCTCCATGTGTAGATGAGAGCACCTGCAACACCTGATGCCATGATGGCGATGAGCTTGCCAGTTGACACTTCCTCATCGTCTTCGCAGATAAGCTTCTTGGCAAGATGAGTAACACTCCAGAAGAGGAACAAGATACATCCTGCAGAGAGGAGTGCTGACATAGTGTTCACCATCTTCGCAATCTGTGTAGGGTCGCTTGCAAACTGGCTGAAGAAATTGCCAAGGAGCATGAAGAATGGTGCGCCTGGTGGGTGTCCTACCTCTAACTTTGCAGCAGTAGAGATAAACTCAGGACAATCCCAGAAACTTGCGGTTGGTTCAATTGTTGAGCAGTATGTGAATGCTGCCACAGCAAAGATGACCCAACCGAGAATGTTGTTTACAATCTTGTAAGTTTTCATTGGGTTTTGTAGTTATTATTTTTTTTGTTATTATTTCTTTTAATTTGCTCATCATATTCCAACACGAACGTGTAGAAAACCGATAAGCTTGATGGCATATTCCATCAATAAGCATCAGAGTCAGTACTTAGTCTATAGTAAGTCAGTACTTAGTCAGTACTTTACCTGCATATTATAAACGCAAAAAATGCGGTTTGCCAAAGCCAAAGACTCTAACAAACCACAAATATACGACTTTATTTGCTTCTTTTGCGTGATTTACCTTTTTTTCCTTTTCCTTTCGCTTTTTTAGTATCAGAGTAAACGAAATTCTTGAAGAAAGGTACACTCTCGGAGTCATCATCCGTAAGTTTCTTCACAAACTCATAGTCAAGCTGCTTTCTGTACAGATTGGCAGATGCCACCTTGATGCGGATAGGGTCACCAAGCGTGAATGTGTGATGCGTCTTACGACCTACGAGACGATAGTTGCGGTCATCGTAGTCGAAAGCCTCATCACCAAGGAAACGAACCTGAATCAATCCCTCGCACTTGTTCTCGTCTATCTCTGCATAGATTCCGAACTCGGTAACACCACTTATCTTGGCATCAAACTCCTGACCTATCTTGTCAGCCATGAACTCAACCTGCTTGTACTTGATACTTGCACGTTCAGCTGCTGCTGCAAGTTGTTCCATGCTACTGCTGTGCTCACAGAGAGCCTCATACTTCTTCTGACTTGCGCTCTTGCCTCCTGCCTCATAACGGGTTAGGAGACGATGAACCATCGTGTCTGGATAACGACGGATAGGTGATGTGAAGTGTGTATAGTAGTCGAACGCAAGTCCGTAGTGACCTATGTTGTCTGTTGAATATCTTGCCTTTGACATAGCACGAAGGCTAAGGTTCTCCACAAGGTTCTCAGCCTTGCCACCCTTTGTTCCTGCAATGAAGTTGTTGAGACTTGAAGCCACCTCTGTCTTCGAGCCTTCGGTACGAAGATTGAATCCCATACGAGATGCAAGCTTAGCAAGATTGTCAAGCTTTGTTGGGTCTGGCACATCGTGAATACGGTATGGAAGCACCTTGGCTACACCACCTTTCTTTACCTTACCAACACTCTCGGCAACAATACGGTTGGCAAGGAGCATGAACTCCTCAACGAGTTTGTTGGCATCCTTGGCACGCTTGAAATATACGCTGAGTGGTTTACCCTTCTCGTCAATCTCGAAACGTACCTCCTCACGGTCAAAGTTGATAGCACCCTTCTTGAAGCGTGCATCCCTCAACTTCTTTGCAAGACGGTTGAGTGTGATAAGTTCGTCTGCGTATGTCTCAGCATCTGGCTGTACTGTGTCCTTTGTAACCTCCTGTGCTGGTATTGGCTCTGTAGGCTTTATCTTGCCTGCGGCTATGTCGGCACACTCAGTCGCCTCATTATGATTCTCAAGCAAAGCCTGTACCTCCTCGTATGTGAAACGACGGTTACTCTTGATGACTGTATGCTTGATGCGGTAGTTGAGCACCTCGGCTTCCTCATTAAGGTCGAAGATGGCTGAGTATGTGAGTTTCTCTTCATCAGGACGGAGAGAACAGATAAAGTTACAAAGACGCTCCGGGAGCATAGGAATTGTGCGGTCAACAAGATAGATGGATGTTGCACGCTTCTGTGCTTCCTGATCGATGATGCTACCCTCAAGCACATAGTGACTTACGTCTGCAATATGTACTCCTACTTCCCACACGCCATCCTTAATCTTCTTGATGGAAATGGCATCGTCAAAGTCCTTGGCATCACGTGGGTCGATAGTGAATGTGAGCGTGTCACGGAAGTCCTCACGCTTGGCTATCTCCTCTGGAGTTATTCCTGGGTCGATGGCATCAGCTGCCTTCTCCACCTCAGCAGGGTAAGAATATGGAAGTCCGTACTCTGCAAGGATTGCGTGCATCTCAGTATTATTGTCACCACTCTTACCGAGCACCTCGACAATCTCGCCAATAGGATTGCGTGCATCCATTGGCCAGTCCTTGACACGTACTGCTACCTTCTCACCATTCTTGCCACCCTTGAGTTCGTCAAGAGGAATGGTGATGTCACGAAGCATACTTGCATTAGGTGTGAGGAGATAAGCCTTGTTTGGCTGCACATCGAGAGTACCAACCCATATTTTGTCACTACGCTTGACTATTTCAGTTACCGTTCCGTGCAACTTACTGCTTCCACGCTTCTTGGCAAGGAGATTGATCCTCACACGGTCACCAGGAAGTGCATGAAGTGTGTCTTCGTC
>JAGCWG010000140.1 GCA_017961965.1 Bacteroidaceae bacterium
ACTAAGATGGACGAGCTTATCAGTACGGCAAAGAAATATCTTGGCTCGTTCGGTCCCAAGGTATCGCTCTCGGATGCTGGCGCAATGATGGATTTCTCCCTCGGCATAGACTTCAAGGAGCAGTCATACACAATGGATGAGATACTCGACTTGCCTGAGAAGATAGCAAAGGAGAAAGGCAAGCAGATGATTGTGTGCATCGACGAGTTTCAGAACATAGAGAACTTCAAAGACCCAAAGGCTTTGCAGGCAAGGCTACGTGCCCACTGGCAGATGCACCAGAACGTATGCTACTGCCTGTATGGAAGCAAGCGTCACATGTTGCTCAACATATTCTCGGACTATGAAATGCCTCTGTATAAGTTTGGCGACATCATCGCCCTTGACAAGATAAGTGAAGATGAATGGGTGAGCTTCATAGTAAGGCGATTCACGGACACTGGCAAGCACATAAGCAAGGAGCATGCACGTATCATTGCGGAGAGGACGGAATGTCACTCGTACTATGTCCAGCAGTATGCACAGATGGTATGGCTTCTGACCACGAGCATCGTCACGGACGAGATTCTCGACACAGCCTTCCGACAGTTGGTTGACCGTTCTTCCCTACTCTTCGACAACCTGATGGATAATCTGAAGACAAGACAGATAAACTTTCTCCTTGCCATTGCCAACGAGGAGAAGAACCTTAGTTCGACTGATGTCCTCAAAAGGTATAACCTTGGCACTTCTGCCAACATAAAGAACCTGAAGAATGCCGTGATTGAGCATGACTTGGTGTGCGTTGACTCAGGAACACTCACAATACAAGACCCTATCCTCAAGTTCTGGATAAAGGAAAGGTTTCGTGAGAATTAAAGAGAAGCAGACTTAGAAAAAAACAATTAAGCCATTCGGAACAAGCGTCCGAATGGCTTAATTCGTTACATATGAATTTTCATTTTTCTTGATAACTAAAAAAATCAAGAAATCACGAACTAAAAAACTCACGAACTTACAAACTTACCCTTACCTTCTTGCCATTGATGACATAGATGCCAGAGGATGTGATGTCGGAGAGACGGCAACCCTGAAGGTTGTAGATGGTGCCCTCCATGACATCATTATTCAACGCCTCGATGGCATCGGGTATGTTCTCGCCAAAGTATGTGAGAGAGAAGTTGTCAAAGATTGACCAGTCGTTGCCAATCTGTGTCGTCTTCTTTACTCCGAAGGTAAGTTTACCATCCTCGCCAACGACACATTCGAGAGAGTTCTTGTACAATCCCTTGCGGAAATATACACTGGTCTGCTCCATCGTGTTAGGGATATATCCGTATGAACCTGCCATGACACCGTTTGCGCCTGCCTTGCCAGCATCGGAGAGGATGCTCACGAGAGGAACAGATACATCGTTGGCATAGAGTATGGCATTAAGCTTCTCTGTACTTGAGCCATGAGCAGCAACGGCAGCATCTATGCTTCCAGCACGATAGAATCCCTGGCAAGTAAGCATGTAGCGACCTGCACGGAGTCCTGTGACAGTCTGGTAGATATTGAAGTTTGTGTTCCACTTCTCTGCACAACCGAAATCGACAACAGGCCCGCCTGTCCATCCGTATGTGCTGTTGCCATCAAATGAAGGATTGACTATGAAGTCCGTGTAGTCCTTCTTCTCGATCGTGGGCATGGTCACGCTCTCAGCGCATACCTCACCATTGTGGATGAACACCTTAACGGTCTTACCTTTCTTGATATTGACTGATGCAGAACGATTGCGGATATACACCTTAATGTCGGCATTTGCCGTAGCTGTGACGTA
>JAGCWG010000141.1 GCA_017961965.1 Bacteroidaceae bacterium
GGGAGGGATGGGGAGAGGGTCTTGAGGGTGGAGAGGGGGCTTTACTTTTCAAAGTGCTGGTAATCCTTGATGCTACGGTAGTTGCCTCCCCATCGCCAGCCACGCGCACGGAAGAGACGATAGGCAAGGTCGGACTTGTCTATTATATACGGACAAGACTTGTCACGACGGAAGGCATAGGGACGGCCGTGACTAGGTGATACGATGCTACCTTTTATATATGGATTGTAGAGTGGGTTGAGGTCGATGGCACAGCCACGACCATGGTATGATATCTGGCTACGGCTTCCTGTGATGAAGCGGAAGTTGAAGCAACTGGTGTTGTTAGCCTCCATGGAACGCTCGTCGTCAGCATCGTATTCATCGATGAGTGTCATCAGCTCGATGGGGTAGTGTGCCTCGTAGAGACGGCGGAATATATAGACGATATCCTGTGCAACCTTGCGGTTCACGACAAGCTCGCCCATCTGGTTCTCACCCTTGAAGTTACGGTGAAGCACACGCACATATCGGAGTTCGTCACGTCGGATGGTACAGTCTGCTTTCCAGCTCTTACCTTTCATACGGTCAAAGATGCGGTCGCTTATCGGTTCTGCCACGAAGCAACTGTCAAGTCCGTATGCCTTGACGAGTGAGTCGCACACTATGGTACGTGCAATCCAATTAGACATCTCTGGCACACGTTGTGCAGAGATGTCTAATGATATAAGTACTATTATTAATAGAGAAACAATCTTGTTCATGGCCTGTTTATAACCTTATTCAAGTTTTGCAAGTTTAGCTGACGCTTTACTTGCAAGGAGTTAAAAAGGAGTTAAAGAGTAGTTAAAGTGGAGTAAAAAAGACGGATGTCCATCGCAAAGTGGTTTTACAAGATAATCCGCAAACAATCAAACGTCTTTTTAACTTCCTATATAACTCCATTTTAACTACAATTTAACTACAAACTAAACTTGAATAACCTTACCTTCTTTCCGTTCAGAATATACACACCATTTACTGCCTTGCAACGGTCTATGGCACGACCTGTGAGGTCGTAAAGGATACCATCGTTACGGGTGGTGCGGACGGTAGCTATGCCGTCGTAGTATGTTTGGGCAAAGGAGAAACTCTTTATTTGTATCTCCTGCGGCATCTCGGTGGTGAAAGCTACCATGCGGATGCGTGACTCGTCAACTTTCCTGCCTGACTCCGTCATCATTTCGTGAAGAGGAATGGCGAAACGTGTGGCTTGGTTGGTCAAATCGACATAGTACGTGTCTGCCCAGAAGTTGGATGTATCGAATATCTTCAGCTTGGAGGCGAAGCGTACAGGATAAGCCAGCTCTACGATGAGGCTGTCGTGCATGGATAGGTCAAGTCCTGCATCTTCGTATCTCCATCCTGCACTTCCGTTGTTGGTAAGACGAATACTGTTGATGCCGTTGTCCTTCTCGTAGTATGAGTTCTCGTATAGCAGTTTGGCACGGAAGCACTCGCTGCTGAACTCGAATGGGTCGTCAGGTATCTGCTGCACTGGTGTGTAGCGCTCCGTGCTTGGGTAGTCAACCTTTGCCCACTCCTTGTACCAACGGAAGAACGGTTCGCCGCAGGCTTCCTCCATGCCGTTGAGTCCGGCACGGATGGTACCGTTCTTCAGGTACTCATCAACATCGATGTAGAAATCAGGCTTGCTGATGATTGTTCCAATGTTGTCGTAGGTGTCGAGTATGGCCTTGAGGGCTGTTCCCCACTTTGATGTCGTGGCCGTTGACCATGTGCCGTAGTTGTCGTACATGATGCTGCCGAAGCCGTCGTCACGTCCAGTCTCTGGGTTCTCAGGACTCCAGTCTGTCTCGGTAATCATGATAGGATTGGTGTATAGAACAGGTACGCTCTTAACGAATCGATATACGGAGTAGGTTGGCTCGCAGTTGTTCTCATTCACATCGAAGCGTCCTGTGTATGCATGGACTGCATAGCCGAGGTTCTCGTCAACGAGTGGATACTGGATGTAATCGGCAAACTCTGACTGCCAGTGTGTGCCAGGAGCCCATATTATTCCGTCGAAACCATTGCCGCGTATCACGTCAATGATTGGCTGGAAGAAGTCACGCATGGCATTCTTTGTGACGAGTCCAGACTTGGTGGTCACACGTATAGGGTCGCTTGCAAGCTCTATGCTGATCTGTCCTGAATATTTGCGTACAGAGTCATTGCGTGAGAGCAGCTCCCACACATCCGTGAGATATTCCTGATAGTCGCCTCCGACGGAGATGCTACTCTGACATACTCCAGGCGGACGCATGATGACATACATCCCGTGATGAAGGGCCTTGGAGATGAGTGGCCAGTATAGTTTCTTGAAGTAATTCTTCAGTTTGTTTGCACTAAAGCGTGAGATGTCTGCCTCTCCATACTGGTTAGGGTCAGGCGCAATGTCTGTGCGGTTGGTCCACGCTGGGTCCAAGTGGAAGCGTAGGACATTGGCATAGGCTCCTTTGCTGTTGTCGGTGACGGCATCCAGTACTTTGTCGAAGTATGCCATGCAGGCAGGAATGGAATCGTCAATGGTAAGGATGCCCCAACGGCTGTTGTTTGCATTAGGATTAGGTGAGTCCATCACTCCATGGAGGACAACCTTGTTGCCGACCTCATCGCGCAACTGGTTTCCGTCCACGTGCAACGCAGGCCGCAGCTGTGCGTTTGCAACCATGGTGAATAGAAAAAAGTATAATGTAATGAGATTCCTTATGTTCATATATTATCCTATTTTATTTTAGTTGTGACCCTTTTTTAGTAGATTTAGGAATGCAAGATGAAACTGAAAACATATCCACCCAAAAATCTTGCGCATGCAAAAATACGATATTTTTCTTAATTGCCAACATAATATGTATAAATATCATGTTTTTGCTTTCACTTGGTCGTGCAAATATGCCGAATAGATGTTTCTATGTTACATTTAGACGTCATGTAACATAACACAAAAAACAAGGCACATATTGCAAAAGCGTATAAAGAAAGTGTTTGTACTTTTGCATTGGTGTATTTATGGGGTTTTAATTTCTTGTGGCAAAGACAACACGGTGCAAGAACTTAAAAACTTACAAACCTACGAACTCAAAAAAACTCAAAAAACAAATAATGAAGAAAACTTTCTTATCGCTGATGATGCTTCTTGCAACATGTTCCATAAAGGCGGCGGACAACTTCATCGCGTTCACCAAGGACATCAACACGACAGTTGAACTATCGGCAGGCGGCTCTATCACCTATGATACCAACGACTATGAGGGCATACTCCTTGCCATAGCTAACCTCAAGAACGATATGCAGGCGGTGATGGGACACGACAATGCTCCAGTCATTATTGGCTCGATTGACAAGAGCAAGGTCATTGCCGACCTTATGAAATCAGACAAGAATATAGCAAAGCTTCTCAATCGTGAACTGAAAGGCAAGAAGGAGAAGTACATCATAACGACCATTGATACGAAGGACGGTAAGTCACTTCTCATTGCTGGTTCGGATAAGCGTGGCACTATATATGGTGTGTACGAACTGTCAGAACAGATTGGCGTATCTCCATGGTACTGGTGGGCTGACGCACCTATTGCCAAGCATGATAAGGTGTTTGCCAAGGATGGTGTCTTCACAGATGGCGAGCCGGCTGTTGAGTTTCGTGGTATATTCCTTAATGACGAGGCACCTTGTCTGACAACTTGGGTGGAGAACACGTTTAATACTCAATATGGTGGACATGAGTTCTATGAGAAGGTGTTTGAACTGATTCTCCGTCTTAAAGGTAACATGATGTGGCCTGCGATGTGGGGATGGGCATTCTATGCCGATGACCCAGCTAATGGCAAATTGGCTGACAGTATGGGAATAATGATGGGAACGTCGCACCATGAACCTATGGCACGTAACCATCAGGAATATGCACGTAACCGCAGGGAGTGGGGTGCATGGAACTATCAGACTAATCAGGCTAATCTCGACAAGTTCTTCCGTGAAGGAATAGAACGAATGAATGGTACGGAAGATATCGTGACTATCGGTATGCGAGGTGATGGCGATGAAGCCATGAGTGAGACGGCAGACACAAAACTGATGGAACGCATCATCAACAATCAGCGTCGCATCATCAAGGAGGTGACAGGCAGGCCAGCAGAAAAGACCACACAGGTATGGGCGCTTTACAAGGAAGTGCAGGACTATTATGATGCCGGTCTCAAGGTACCTGACTATGTAATGATTCTCATCAGCGATGACAACTGGGGTGACATCCGCCGCGTACCTATAACAAAGGAAGAACGTAGTCGAAAAGGCGGATGGGGTATCTATTATCATGTGGATTATGTCGGTGCTCCTCGTAACTCAAAATGGCTCAATGTTACTCAGACACAGCAGATGTTCGAGCAGCTTTCATTAGCCTATGATTTTGGCATACAGCGTATGTGGATTCTTAATGTCGGTGACCTAAAGCCAATGGAATATCCAATCACCCTTTTCATGGATATGGCTTGGAATCCGAAGGAATACACTCAACAGACTGTTACGGAGCATACCCGGAATTTCTTTGGAAAGGTATTCTGTGATGATATAGCCGAAGACGCCGCAGATATATATAACCGCAACTGTCAATACATGGCTCGTGTCACTCCAGAGATGCTGGATGATAGGACATATAATATAGCAACAGGCGAATGGAGGCAGGTGGCTGATGCCTATCAACGTCTCGAACTCCGTGCATTGCGTTTGTATCAGGATATCCCTGAAGACACTCGTGATTTCTATCGCCAACTCATTCTCTTCCCTGTTCAGGCAATGGCAAACCTTTATGATATGTATTATGCAAAAGCCATGAACCGCCATTATGCCAACATGGGTAGTCCTGATGCCAACAAGTGGGCTGATGAGGAGAAGCGTTGCTTTAGGCGTGACTCGTTGCTCTGTGCATCATACAACAATGACATTGCTAATGGCAAATGGAATGGCATGATGATTCAGAAGCATATAGGCTACACCAACTGGAATGACAATTTCCGTGCGGACAAGTTACCTGCTACTGTCGCTGTACCTGAAGACTTTTCTGGTGGCTATACATTCCTGCCTGACAATGGATACGTTTCTATCGAAGCTGAGCATTATTATCAGTCCGAAGCGTCAAAAGATACTCAGTGGAGCGTATATCCATATTATGGACGTACACGTAGTGCTGTAGCTCTGACTCCTTACACGAAACCTGTTGGTGATGCTTCGCTGACCTATCGTTTCGGCTTGCCAGAGGGAACAAAGTCGGTCAAGGTACACGTCATAGTCAAATCAACGCTCGACTTCCTGAACGTAGGCGGTCATGAGTGTGCTGTAAGTCTCGACGGAGGTCAATCTGAAACAATCAATTTCAATAAGACATTGCTCGACAAGCAACCATTCATGTACTCGGTATTCTATCCTACGGTTGCACGTCGTATCATCGAGAAGGTTGTTGAATTACCTGTTAGCAAGGACGGTACACACGAACTTACCCTGCGTCCAAAGCATCCAGGGCTCGTATTTGAAAAAATTGTAGTGGATTTTGGCGGTTACAAGCCTTCTTATCTGTTTATGGATGAGTCAAGCTACACGGTTAAGGGAAAAGAGTAAACATAAAAAAAGCACACAGAGTTTTTTTCTTCGCAAAGGAAATACTCTGTGTGCTTTTGCTTTCTATGTGTTTCAATGTATGTCAGAACAGTTCCGTAGGTACGGCATCAGCCATTGCCTTGTAGGCAGCTTCGCTTGGGTGAAGGTGGTCGCCTGAGTCGAAGCCGGGGGCAAAGGACTTTGGATTGTCCTTGTCGCATACAGCCTTGTCGAAGTCCACGCATCCGTCAAACTTGTCGGAGGTGCGAAGCCATTCATTGAACTCCTGACGCATCTTGTCTCTGTCTTCATTATATGTGCGCCAACCCTCGATAGGGAGGAGGGTACCGCTCCATACTTTGAGTCCGAGTTTGCGTGCGTGATTTATGTAGAAACGTTCCACGCCATCTATGAGTTCCGCACACGTTGGCATGTCACTCCATGGTCGGAAAGGATTGACGTCAGTACCCACTGGGTGTATGATGTCGTTAATGCCGTGCTGGATGATGACGGTGCTTGCACCTGCCACGTTAAGCTCGATAGGGAAGCGTGTCTCACCCTTCAGTCCGTATGCCTGATATGTGATGCAGTCGTATTGGCGTAGTATGCGTGTGCCGCTCACGGCACGACGAATGATTGACACGTCGTGATATCCTTGTTTCCATGTGCGCATGGCAAGGTAGTCAGGCCAACTCTGTGCCGTGATGGAGTCGCCGTAGCACACGAGGGCATGGTTCTTGCTCTCTGTGAGTATGTCTATTGTGTTAAGGAAATAGAACCAGTTGGTGTTGCGTGTGAGGTCGAGAGGCAGTGTGGCTTGTTCTGCAAAGTCGCCATAGCTGTATTGTCCCTTTGACAGAGGGCCTGTTATGAGTGTACCTGCATTCATCTGTGTGAAGTCGGCAAGGTACATGCTTACCTCCACGGTGTCGCCCGCTGTGATGTCGATAGCCACCTCGTCGCTTGTCACCTCTGTACCTGGTGACATGGTCACTTGGCGTATCCCGTCGAATGTGATGTATAATGGGGTGTAGTTATCCTCCTTCTTTGCTACCACCGCCTTGCTGATGGTTATAGGCTCAGTACCCGTGAGGTTGGAGAAACGGAAACGCATCTTGTTGCCAGAGAAGCATATCCTCACGGGATAGCGTAGCGTGATATCCTTTGCATATACCGCTTCCTTGCGGTCTGTGATAGATGTGGCGTTGCCCCAGCAAGCCACCCATTTAGTGTATTTATCCATTATGTTGTTGATTTCTGGTGCAAAGGTACAAATAAATTAATAATTAAGAGTTAATAATTAAGATTTTACAGAAACACAGAGGACATGGAGGACTCAGAGATTTTAAGAACCCGTTATCAGAAGGCGGGTTTAGAAAAAGTGAGGCTCGTATGAAGTACGTACTGGGAGTACGCTCGCCACGTACTATGAGTACGTTCCCGACGTATTTTCAACCTTTTTCCTTACCTTCCCCTTAGGTGTGCCTTAGGTGTCCCTTCAGTTGGTAAGGGAAACTAAGGAGAACCTAAGGGAAACGTAAGGTGCACCTAACACGAAATCGGATTGTATGGCATGGATGATTAAGCCTGAAAGGCTGGTGAGATTACAGGCAGGGTGTGGAGCGTAGCGGAACCCCTGA
>JAGCWG010000142.1 GCA_017961965.1 Bacteroidaceae bacterium
AATCTTAGCCTTACGGATAGGGAGTATTACTTCACTCCTCACATGTCGGGATGGGGTTGGGGTACATGGCGTGACAGATGGCAGAAATACTTTGTGCACTACGAGAGCAGACAACAGGCTCTTGAGGGCATGAGCGAGGCTGACAAAGATGCCATGCAGTATGGAGGAGTGTTCCCATGCCTTAAAAGTCTTGACAAGTCACCAATTCCGTGGGATATCTGTTGGGAGATGGCAATATACAAGGCAGGAGGACTATGCCTTACTCCAGGACGTACACTTGTGAGGAACATAGGGCTGAGGAACGGTACGCATTTCCGTTCGTTCGACATCCTCCAATGGTACGAATTTGACCGCGAACCATCATGCACTCCAATATTGCTTAGTAAAAATTCTGCTCCCGAAAAGAATGAGGAGACAGAGGCACTTTTTTCAGAAGCAATAAAAGATTGGGGTATAAGGTACACGATAGTGGGTAAGATAGTGCGCTTTTTGTATAAGAAATTCGTTAAATAATGCGAAATTGTCTCGTTTTTGCATTTTTATGCAGCACATTTAGAAAAAAAGATTGTATCTTTGTCTGCAAAATGTGTTTCATAACAAAGGAAATATGAAGATATTGATACTTAATGGTCCAAATTTGAATCTTCTTGGAAAACGCGAGCCAGGGATATATGGTTCTCAAGGATTTCTTGACTACTATGACGAACTGACTAAAAGGTATCCGGATATTGAATTTGAGTACTACCAGTCGAATATCGAGGGAGAGATGATAAACAAGATTCACGAGGTCGGATTCTCCTACGATGGTATTGTCCTCAACGCAGGCGCATACACTCACACTTCGGTGGCTCTGCAGGATGCAATACGTGGTGTCAATACTCCAGTCATAGAGGTTCATATCTCAAACGTCCACAAGCGTGAGGAGTTCAGACACAAGTCGATGATATCATGTGCGTGTGTTGGTGTCATCTGCGGATTTGGTCTCGACAGCTACAGACTTGCGGTAGAGGCACTCAAGGAAGCAAAAAGATAGTGTGTATGAGTGAAAAGACAACGCTTATATCAGAGTTCTCTGACGAGATGTCGCAGATAGAGGAATACATCAAGGAACATATCGATCCTGAGAGTGAATATCTTCATCAGCTCTACAGAGCAACTCATCTTCATCTCCTTTATCCGAGAATGGCAAGCGGACACATCCAGGGACGTCTCCTCAAGATGTTTGTAGGAATGATTAAGCCGAAGCTCATACTCGAGATAGGAACATACAGCGGCTATTCGGGACTATGTCTTGCCGAAGGACTCCCAGAGGACGGACATCTCCACACGATAGAGATAAATGACGAGCAGGAGGACTTCACACTTCCGTGGTTCAAGAACTCGCCATACGCAGACAAGATTACGATGCACATCGGTAATGCAATGGAAATTATTCCAGAACTTGGCTTGACGTTTGATATGGCATTCATCGATGGTGACAAGCGAATATACTCAGATTATTACGAGCTGGTACTTGAACATCTCAATCCAGGAGGATATATCCTCGCAGACAACACTCTATGGGATGGACATGTGCTCGACAAGAATCCGAAAGAATGTGACCTCCAGACAAGAGGTGTTCAAGCATTCAATGACCTTGTAGCTCAGGATAAGAGAGTGGAAAAAGTCATTCTGCCACTTCGTGACGGACTGACGATAATAAAGAAACTGTAAAACGAAACTGAATTGGAAACAACAAGACAAAATAAGATTGCGCGATTGATTCAGAAGGATCTTAGCACAATATTTCAGGAACAGACACGCCAGACACATGGCATACTCATAAGTGTCAGCGTAGTGCGTGTAAGTCCCGACCTTAGCGTGGCAAAGGCATATCTCAGCATATTCCCAAGCGACAAGGCTGAGGAGATAATGGAGAACATCAACGCGCATGCGTCACAGATAAGGTTCGCTCTCGGAAACCTTGAGCGTCACCAACTCCGCATCATACCAGAACTCAAGTTCTTCCTTGATGACTCTCTGGATTATGTGGAGAACATAGACAGGCTCTTGAAGAACTGACATCAGGTTCGGAAAGTCCCAATACTTAATAGTTATATAAAAAACTAACATTAACACTATCAGGAAGCGAAGCGCAAGCAGAACTCCAGACAGGAACAACAGTTAATTTGGTATAACCCGAAGTGAACGCAAGTTTTTACATAGCGCGTCATTATCTTCTCTCAAAGAAGTCGCACCACGCCATAAACATCATATCTGGTGTCTCGGTGTGCGGAGTAGCAATAGCAACCGCAGCACTCGTGTGCATCCTGTCCGTATTCAACGGATTTCAGGATATGGTGGCTGACCTCTTTACAAGTTTCGACCCAGAACTGAAGGTCATTCCTGTACAAGGCAAGTATATGGCTGCCGATGAGGAGGAACTTGAACAGCTGAGGAAGAATGAAGACATAGCCGTCTTGACGGAGGTGATAGAGGACAACGCACTCCTTACCGTCAACAACCGTCAGATGATGGTGACCGTAAAGGGCGTAGGAGACAATTTCCAGCAGCTGACAAATATTGATGATATTCTTGTCGGCGACGGAACATACGAACTGGAGGCAGATGTCATAGACTACGGAATATGTGGTCTTGCTCTTCTCAACCAGTTGGGAGTGACAGCAGATTGTCGTGCTCCGTTCTATCTCTATGCTCCACGTAAGGGTGAGGGAGTGGATATGACAGACCCTCTCGAGAATCTGAATCAGGAAGAACTGTTCTCGCCTAATGTGGCGTTCATGGTCAAGCAGAACAAGTATGACAGCAGTTATATTATCACGTCAATATCACTTGCACGAAGACTGTTTGAGAAACAAGGTTATGTGACTGCGATAGAGCTGAAGTTCAAGGATGGGGTGAGCATCAGTCGGGCAAAGGCAGATATTGAAAAAGTGCTCGGAACAAAGTACAAGGTACTGGACAGATACGAGCAGCAGGAAGACACGTTCAAGATAATGAAGGTAGAAAAACTCATTTCGTATGTATTCCTCACATTCATCCTGCTCATAGCCTGCTTCAATATCATCGGTTCGCTCTCCATGCTTATCATAGACAAGAAACAGGATGTGATAACGCTACGCAACCTTGGTGCTTCGGACAGAATGATAAGGGGCATCTTCCTTTTTGAGGGAAGAATGATTTCGGTCATAGGTGCCGTAATAGGCATCACGCTCGGAGTAGGACTCTGCCTTGTGCAGCAATACTATAAGGTGGTGAAGTTTGGAAGTGACGAAGGTACATACATCATAGACACCTATCCTGTAAGCGTTCATGCTACGGATATTGTCCTTGTACTCGTGACTGTGATAGTAATCGGCTTCCTTGCTGTATGGTATCCTGTCAGACAGATGAGCAGAAAATACCTGTGATGAGTTAAGAATTAAGAGTTAAGAATTAAGAATTAAGAGTTCTGAGATTTTTGACTTCCGAAAAAGAGAAATAAATAATTAAAATAATATTAACTTTTTATTTACTAAACAATTGATCAAAATGAAAAAGAATTTTTATGTTTTGATTCCTGCAGCTGCATCTATGGTGCTTACAGGCTGTAGCAAGTTTGGCAATTTTACTGCTGACATGTTCAATGTCACTCCAACTCCACTTGAGTGCGTTGGTGGTCAGGTACCTGCAACAGTAAGTGCAAACATTCCAGCAAAGGTAATGCCTAAGAAGGGTATCATCACTTGTACTCCAGTTCTCCGTTACAACGGAACTGAGTCAGTAGGTGCTGGCAAGACTTTCCAGGGTGAGAAGATTCAGGGTAACAACACAGTTATCTCTTACAAGAATGGTGGTGCTTCAACAATGAAGATCAACTTCCCTTGGAAGGATGGTATGGAGAGCTCAGAGCTCTATATGACTTTCGTTGCTACAAAGAGCGGTAAGTCTGTTGAGCTTAACGACGTTAAGATTGACTGGGGTGTACAATGTACAGCTAACCTCGTTCGCAACACAGTTAAGTCTGCTAACACAGGTATGGCTGCTGATCAGTTCCAGCGTATCATCGCTAAGAAGCAGGAGGCACAGATTAAGTTCCTCATCGGTCAGGCTAACCTCCGTGGTTCAGAGCTTAACAGCAATAACATCAAGGAGTTCATCGCTCAGTTGAAGAACATCAAGGCTGACGAGAAGGGTCTCAAGCTCAATAATGTTGAGGTTAGCTCTTATGCTTCACCAGATGGTGCTTACGACCTCAACGATAAGCTCGCTGGCAACCGTGGTAAGAACTCTGAGTCTTACGTTAACCAGCAGCTCAAGAAGCAGAAGCTTTCTGGTGACGTTGATTCTAAGTACACAGCTGAGGACTGGGACGGTTTCAAGGAACTCGTTCAGCAGTCTAACCTCCAGGACAAGGATGTTATCCTCCGCGTTCTCTCTATGTACTCTGATCCAGAGCAGCGTGAGCAGGAGATCAAGAACATCTCTTCTGTTTACAAGGAGCTCGCAGACGCAGTTCTCCCAGAACTCCGTCGTTCACGTCTCACAATCAACTATGACGTAATCGGTCGTAGCGATGAGGAAATCCTCGCACAGTTCGGTGAGGACGCTTCTAAGCTTTCTGTAGAGGAGCTTCTCTACGCAGCTAACAAGCTCACTACTGATGCTGCTAAGAAGGAGGCTATCCTTAAGAAGACAACTGAGCTTTATGCTAATGACTACCGCGCTTACAACAACCTCGGTGAGCTCGCTTACAAGAAGGGTGACAACGCTAAGGCTACTGAGTACTTCAAGAAGGCTCTCTCTATCAACAAGAATGCTGCTGAGCCAAACGTAAACCTCGGTCTTATCGCTCTCCAGAGTGGCGACACAAAGACTGCTGAGTCTTACATCGCTAAGGGTACTTCTGCTAACAACTACGATGAGGCTCTTGGTCAGCTCTACATCGCTCAGGGTAAGTATTCACAGGCTACAGCTAAGCTTGCTGACTCTTACACTAACAGCGCAGCTCTTGCTTCAATCATGAACAAGGACTATGCTAAGGCTAAGGTTATCCTCAACAGCATCAAGAATGCTGACGCTACCACTTACTATCTTGCTGCTGTTCTCGGCGCTCGCACTAACTCTTCTTCAGAGGTTAAGTCTAACCTCCAGAAGGCTATTGCTGCTGACAAGTCTTACATCAAGAAGGCTGCTACAGACGCAGAGTTCAACAAGTATGCTGAGGTAGTTGCTGCTATCGCTAAGTAATAATGACGCACAATGACGAAAATTAAATCGTTAATGTATATCATGCCGCTGGTTGCCACACTCCTTATGGGGTGTGGTCCTGGCGGCTCTTCTTTTAGTATCGAAGGTAAGTTCTCTGATATGGCTGGAGGTGAATTGTATATGTACAACCTCTACAACAAGGACTCACGCTTTGATACCATTACCGTAAACGCAGGTAAATTCAGTTATGAAGGAGAGTGCAACGAGGCAACTCCTTATATGCTCGTATTCCCTAACGCCATGGAGCAGGTCATCTTTGTTGCCCCAGGCAAGGAAATAACTTATGAGGTTTCATCCACAGACCTGAAGAACTATGTGGTAAAGGGTACTGACGAGAACGAGACTTTGAACGAGCTACGTCAATCCATGTCTGCTGACCCTACTCAATCGCAGAAGATAGTACGCAAGTATATTGAGGAAAACTCATCATCTGTAGTCGCATTATATTTGTTCGACCGCTACTATGTACAAAACAACAAGGTTTCGAAGAAGGACATAAACAAAGTCCTTGGTATTCTGAAGAAGGCACAGCCAAAGAATGATTATCTTCTGAATATTGAGGGTAGATTGAAAGATACGGACAAGACTATGACTGGTAAGATTGTTCCTGATGTCACTCTTCGCAACTCTGCTGGAGAAAAATGTAAGCTATGGGACAAGAAGAAGGACTGTAACACCATTATCTTCTTCTGGGCAAGTTGGACTAACGGTTACTATGACTTCCTCTGGAAAATTAGAGAGCATGCACGTGAACATCGCGACAGCCTCAAGAGCAGATATGTTGGTATATCGCTTGATGTAGAGACAAATCGCTTTGAGGGTGATTCAAGGACAGACGAAGGCATCGGCATCGAAGAGTATTGCGATGGGCTTGGACTCGAATCACCAGTGTTCAAGAAGCTTGGCATCCCATCCATTCCTTTCTATATCATCGTGGATAATAAGCACAAGATTATTGCCACAGGAAGAGAATCAGACCAACTTAAAAGTGACCTCAAGAAACACTTGAAGTAATAAATGATTCAAGTTTTGAAAGTAAACAGGAGTTAACTTCATGGAGTGAAGAGGGATAAACTTCTTTTTTTACTTCAAGTAAGTAAAGCATAAGCATAACTTATTGAATAACTTTAAAAACTAATATCCTAATGCTGTCACGAATACACACCGCTACATTGCAAGGACTGGAGGCCATCCCAATAAACGTGGAGGTCGATACCTATATGTCCAGCACTCCACAGACACGCTTCACCATTGTGGGGCTGCCTGACAGTGCTGTCAAGGAGAGCCAGGAACGAATACTTGCATCTTTACGTTACAATGCATTTAAGGTTCCTGCAAAGAATATCGTGGTCAATCTTGCACCAGCCGATATCCGTAAGGAAGGTTCAGGCTTTGACCTTCCGATGGCAATAGGACTGCTCGAAGCAGAGGAAGTTATCCATAATACAGTCAATGAGAAATGTATGTTCGTCGGTGAGTTAGGACTCGATGGCTCAATTATGCCTATCAAGGGTGCTCTTCCGATAGCCATCAAGGCACGTGAGATAGGATACGACTCATTGTTTGTACCAGAAGCCAATGCACGTGAGGCAGCAGTAGTTGACAAGCTAAAGGTTTATGGAGCAAAAAGTCTGTATGATGTCATTCAGCATCTACAAGGCATATCATATATAGAACAGACTGTAGTAGATACACGACATGAGTTCTTCAAGAACGTCGATGTCTTCGACATGGATTTTGAGGAAGTGAAGGGGCAGGAAAACGTGAAGCGTGCCTTTGAGGTGGCAGCCGCAGGAGGACACAACATTATCCTTGTCGGTTCCCCAGGATGTGGTAAGTCCATGATGGCAAAGCGTCTTCCAAGTATCTTACCGCCACTGTCACTAAGCGAAAGCCTTGAGACAACCAAGATACACAGTGTGGCTGGTAAACTGCAAAGGGATGCCTCACTCATATCACAAAGACCATTCCGTGCTCCTCACCACACCATATCCGATGTGGCACTCGTAGGTGGTGGTACCACATTCATGCCAGGAGAGATATGTCTCGCACATAACGGAGTGCTCTTTCTTGACGAGCTACCAGAATTCTCAAGGACAGTGCTTGAGACCATGCGTCAACCGCTTGAAGACAGGATTATCACAATCTCACGTTCCAAGTACAACCTCACT
>JAGCWG010000143.1 GCA_017961965.1 Bacteroidaceae bacterium
AGGCAAAGACACTGTAGGAATTATCGCTAAGGTATGTACTTACCTTTCCGATAACCAAATAAACATTCTCGATATCTCACAGACAATCGTACAGGAATTTTTCAACATGATGATGATTGTTGATATGACCAAGTCGGTCAAGCCTTTTGATGTCATCAACGATGAGCTTGCAAAGATTGGCGCAGACACAGGTGTACAGGTCAAAGTTCAGCTTGAGGATATTTTCAACAAGATGCACAGAATCTGATTCAACCGTCGTTGAATCAGAAATTAAAAGTTATAAGTTAAAAGGTAAAAGTTGAGTGAGGAGTTGGGAAATTAAGAACTAAGCGTAGCGAACTCACTGACCGCAGGGAAGTAATTAAGATTTAGAGAACTATAGAGATTTTTCTAAATATTCGCTTGTCTGAGATTCGTCTATATTCATAAATTCTTACGTCTTAATGGCCAGCCATACAACCTCACAACCACATAAGAAATATGATAAATATGTCCGAAGTGTTCGAGACGAACAAGATGATTGAGCAGGAGAATCTTGACGTCCGAACAATAACAATGGGTATCAGTCTTCTTGACTGTGCCGACACAGACCTTGATGTCACTTGCGAGAAGATATACAAGAAGATTACCACTCTCGCCAAGAACCTCGTGAAGACAGGCGAGGATATTGCCAAGGAATTTGGTGTGCCTATCGTCAACAAGCGCATAAGCATCACACCAATATCACTCGTATGCGGCTCTTGCTGCAAGATTCCTGGCGACTATGTAAAGGTGGCGAAGACACTTGACAAGGCAGCCAAGGAGGTTGGCGTCAATTTTCTCGGCGGCTACAGCGCCATAGTGAGCAAGGGTATGACAGAGAGTGACGAACTTCTCATCCGTTCCATACCAATGGCAATGGCTTGTACCGAACGCATCTGTTCAAGCATCAACGTGGGTAGCACAAAGACAGGCATCAACATGGATGCTGTACGCCTCATGGGTGATATCATAAAGGACACAGCAGAACAGACAAAGGCAAACGACTCACTCGGATGTGCCAAGCTCGTTGTGCTCTGCAATGCTCCTGACGACAACCCATTCATGGCTGGAGCCTTCCACGGAGTGAGCGAGGCAGATGCCATAATCAACGTGGGCGTTAGCGGTCCTGGTGTGGTAAAGTATGCCCTTGAACAGATGGACAAGAATGCAATGACAGAGAACGGCAGCAATGCCAACTTCGAGGTGCTTTGCGAGACAATAAAGAAGACAGCCTTCAAGATTACACGTGTAGGACAACTCGTGGCACAGGAAGCCAGCAAGCGACTTGGCATTCCATTCGGCATCATCGACCTATCACTTGCTCCAACACCTGCCATCGGTGACTCCGTGGCAGACATTCTCAAGTGCATCGGTGTTGAGCACCCTGGAGCTCCAGGTACAACAGCAGCTCTTGCCATGCTCAATGACCAAGTGAAGAAAGGCGGTGTGATGGCAAGTTCATACGTAGGCGGTCTCTCAGGCGCATTCATTCCTGTGAGCGAAGACCAAGGAATGATTGATGCCGTAGAAGCTGGCGCTCTCACAATAGAGAAATTGGAAGCCATGACTTGCGTATGCTCAGTAGGTCTCGACATGATAGCCATCCCTGGCGACACTCCAGCCACAACCATTGCTGGAATAATAGCTGACGAGAGTGCCATAGGTATGGTGAACCAGAAGACTACAGCCGTGCGCATCATACCAGTCGTAGGTAAGAGTGTTGGCGAGACCGTAGAGTTCGGAGGACTTCTCGGCTATGCGCCTATCATGCCAGTCAACACATTCTCAAGCGAGCGTTTCGTCAATCGTGGAGGACGCATACCAGCTCCAATCCACTCGTTCAAGAATTAACAAAAAAAATATGAGCAAACATTGTTTCAATCAAGTCAAGTTAGGCATCATCGCTATCATGACGGCACTTACCTTCTTTGCTTGCAACAAGGACGAGGAACAAGCCTTTCCACGTCTCAGGGCTGATTTCTTCGATGTGTATATAGATGCTGACACCGCAGTACAGACCATCACCCTCGACAACGGAAGGACATTCCCGCTCAACGAAGGGCACACGGTCAAGGCACAGGCGGCAGACACCATCATACGTTGCTACGGTCAGTTGGAAATTGCTGCCGACAGTTCGTACGTCACCATATACAGCATCTACCCTGCTCAGTGTTTTGCTCCCACGCCAAGAAACTTCTACAAGCCCGAGGTTTATTACAAGAACCCCGTGAATATTGTCACCGTGTATAAGGCACGCCACTACATCAACGCCATCGTAGCCTGTAAGATGAGCGGCATCAAGGAACACGCTTTCGACTTCGTCAAGGACAGTATTTCCATCAACCCTCTGACACAAAAGAAAACAATGCACCTCACTCTTTTCCATTGGAAAGCAGAGGAAGAACAGGAGGGATACTCACAAAAGCAATACATGAGTGCACCAATGGATGAGAGTCACTACGAAGCTGATGAACGTTTTGATTCCGTTGCTCTTCACATCTTCACATATGACGGTATAAAAGTGTTCACATACGAAAAGTGACCTTTATTCGAGCAAAGTTAACAGAGGCTAACATGCGGATAGCTACACCCATTGAACGGTGGCCAACAGAAGTGAGCTGACAATTGTTATACGAATAGCGGAAATGATTTAACCTACGGTTGGATTGTTTCCGCTCTTTTTAGCTATATTCATCCTTAAAGAGGAAATAGGGATAGAACAAACGAAAAAGGTCTTCTGTAACTCACTACAGAAGACCTTTTCGGAAAAAAATGAACATTTAAACTTTTTTGGGAACGAATCTGAACATTTTTTTAATTTTAATGGATTAACCATTGCTACGGGAATTTTTTTGAACAATTAATTTATAGCCCCTAAGTTATAAATGAACAAGAAAAACCAATTAGGGAAGATGAACTTGAACAAGAAAGTAATGAACATTTATATTTTGAAAAGTTTTATTTGCAATTTAGTGAAACGTCATTGTTTTGTTTTGACGTTGCAAAGGTAAATCTTTTTTGCGTTACGGCGTTCATATTTTTGACAGCTTTTTGTCCATATATCATTTCAAGCTATCAATTGAGACAAAATTAAAGCCAAAACGTGATAAATTGTCAAAAAAACACCAAAAAACGTCAATTTTCAAAATAAACACACAAAATTTACATTTTTAGTGCGTTTTGTGGATTTTACTTGCATTATAAATGCATATTTAGGAATATTATTACATTATTAACACAAAAATACAAGTACAAAACACCAAATCGAGCGTAAATGAAATGTTTGAAGATTTTTCTCAATAAAAACCTGTAACGGAATGATATAGTATGTTTACATATCTTTTAATGGGATGATACGTCATTTATATCGGAAAAATCATTTTGATATTTCCACAAAACATACATAAAGAAATAGATTTTACACAAAATGTCCCCCCAACAGCTTATAACGGTATTAGAACAGAAGTGAATGATTGTTGCACAAATCACACCTCATGTCATAAAAGGAGATAAGTGAATGAAGGCCCACCCGTTTCTGTTTTTCTTTACATAACACACAAAACAGTACAGGTTGGAATTACTTGTTTTCACATGATATCTCTTTAAAAAAAATCGACCCCCCTATGAATCTATCACCGGAGGAGTCGGGAATGAATGAATAAAATATAGTGAACAAATGCTCTCAGAAGAGTTTACTTCCAAAAGCGAGTGCAAAGTTAAGAGATTTTATCGAATAAGTAACATAAAATATGATAGTTTTTGAATGAAAAACAAAATAAATTTCTTTCATTTCCAAAATACGCTACCATTTGGTTAACTTATCACCCAAAAAGGACAACAAAGTGATGGGGAAAGGCAAGTTGCTTTATGCACAAAGGAAGATACACGTTTAAAATCATGATAAGCACAATGTAATGTAGAAATACTCATTTGTGGGTATTTCCACATCACTAAATGCAAAAGGTAGGTATTATTTATACTGTTTTTTCTTGTACAGTTGAATAATCTTTCATACCTTTGCAATGTCTGACGAAGAACTACGATGCGTCAAAACATACCTTATATATAAGGTGTAGAGATTAAAGACAGAATAAACATTAATAATAAAAAAAACTACACCTTATGGCTTAAGTAATTAGTGACGATTGTGTAATGTGTGGAACTTGTGCAGGTGAGTGTCCATCAGGTGCTATCTCTGAAGGCGATAGCAAGTATGTAATTGATGCAAACGCTTGTGTTGACTGCGGTACTTGTGCAGATGCTTGTCCAGCTGGTGCTATCAACCCAGGTGAATAATCACATTCACACACATTGAAAAAAGCCTCCTGACGAATCCGTCAGGAGGCTTTATTCTTTTTGTGGTAGTACCATACACAGCACTACCATAAATTATTTTATTTCAGTTTTGGTTTCAACTCGTCAGGGCTGTCATTGGTGAACATATCCACGTCACCTGCAACCTTAGTGAAGAGGTCAGAGATACGCTCCCTGTCAATCGTCCACTCTGGCTGGAACCTGTCGGAACGCATGTAATTGAGGATTGAGAGACGCATCTGACGTGCCACATGTCGCTTGTCGAGGGCAGATGTGATGTCCATGGTTGTCATCACAAGGCGACCCTTACCCACGTTTGCCTCAAAGAGCATTCCTATCTTACGAGAGACAAACCATGTATCAATGCTCTGCACGAGTGGTTGGAAATCCCTTGGGAAATCCGTGAATTGCATCACTTGAGCACGGTTTACAAGCTCCCACCACTGCATGTCGGAATGGTAATCCGTTGGGAAGAGGTCGAAGATGCTATGAGTGTTCTCAACATAAATACCTGTAGTGTGAGGAGGACGCATCTTGAACCATGAAGTGTTCCAGAATACAGGAGTGAACTGCTGCACAACCTCCTTGCCGTATGTCACCTTGCCTGCTGCACAGATGAGAACCTTACCGCCCTTGTCAAGCACCTTCTGAGCCTGTGCATCAAGCGAATCCGTAAGGTAGATGTCATCAATCCAGAGCGAACCCTTACGCTTGCCGTCCTTTACCTTGTCAGTACCGTTTAATGCCAAGCTCCTCTTACGCGCAATTATCTTGTTCTTCTTCTTTGCAGAAAGACTCATGTAAGCATAACCGTCAGGACCAGCATTTTCAAGGTCACGAACAGAGAACTCCGTGTGCATCTTAGGATAAACCCAGATATCCCAATGGTTACGAGCTTCCGTGCCAGGGATTGTGATGACAAGCGTGAGCTTTGAAGGTTCCTTAATCTGGCTAAGTTTGTATGAAACGAAACCGACATCGTTATTTGCCCCCACAGGAATATCCGTAACATCCAAATCTGCTTCTGAAAGCAACTCACCATATTCACATGTTGCCCGATCAGATTGGTTCTTGGAGGCTTTATAGATAGCAGTATGTACGCTTACCGATTTCAAGTCATGGTCAGAGAACTGGTTTACCTCTATTCCTGCCACGAATGTTTCGTCATTCTGATAAGTGAACTTAGGAATGCGTGCGAGTGGCACGATTGGTGAGCAGAACTCACGGAACTTGTCGTTGGTGATGTAACCCTTATCGTCAAAGAACACATCTGTGACACCCACGAGTGCCGTTCCCTGTCCCGAATAATCATTGAGTGAGAGAAGTTGGAAACCTGCGTAGTTAGGCGTACGAAGCGTACGCTCAACCTCTGCCTTGTAGCAGAGTGCCTGAAGCTTACCACTCGCCATCATAAAGTCATGCGCACGGGAGCCCATACCGTTATCATTAAGTATGTCACGAAATATCTCGAAGTTCTTGGCTTTGTTCACACCTGTGTATTTACCTATCTCGTAAAAGTTAGGGAAAGCACACCACTGACCTGTCTCATGTGACACATAAGGAATGTTGATTGGCGTGTTTGGCATATCCTTGCCATTGTACATTGTGATGTTATTGCGGAAATTGACGGTTGCCTCTGGAGCTTTCTTTACCCACTCGTTTAAGCCACGCGCACCAGCCTTTACGGCAAACTCACTCTTTGGTTGCCATGCCCATCCACCGCCAACACTGAATCCAGGATAGAGATGACGCGGGTCGTACTCCTTGAACTTCTCCACCTTATCTCCCGACCACTTCACCCAGTTGCCAGCAGGTTCATTACCGAACGCTATGAACGTAAATGAAGGATGATTGCCATAGGTATCGCAAATAGCCTTCACCTCAGCATCGAGGTAAGTATCAATAAACTCACCACGACCGAGCTTCACACCATGATTTGGCCATGAAGGGCCTTCCGGCTGGATGTAAAAACCAGTCATGTCGGCAGCAAGGAAAGCCGCCTCTGGAGGACAATATGAATGGAAACGAACGTGGTTAAGACCGAAGCTCTTCATGCGCTTAAACAGTTTTACCCATGACTCCACGTCCATAGGCGCATAACCAGTGTTAGGGAAATCGCAGTTCTCCACCGTTCCGCGAAGCTGAATCATCCTATTATTAAGGTAGAACATCTTATCCTTAACCTCAATCTTACGCATACCGAACACTGTCTCGGCAGATGAAGCACCCGTATTTGTCTTCACATCCACATGAAGGCGATAAAGCTGAGGATTGAACTCATCCCACAAGAGCATACTGTCTCCCATCTCAAGCACAATGTCTTTTTCCACCACTTCTGCACCAGCGAGTGCTACCTCTACTGGCTTTGACATGACACAGTGTTTTGCATCCGTGTTGAAAGCCTCAGCTTTCAATGTTACAATCACAGTTTCCTTTGACGCAAGCGGACGAAGGGTAAGACGCACACGAGCCTTCTTGGCATCTATGTCCGTATAAACCTTGCAGTTGTCAATATGACTAAGAGGGCGAAGTTCCATCTTACCCACAATACCGTTCCAGTTGCCTTGTGTCTGGTCGGTAACAGAGTGGGAATCCTGTCCCACCTTGACAGTTTCAGGGTCGTTGTTCACACAAATTGCAATAGTGTTATCACCCTGTTTGAGCACACCCTTTGGAATGTCATACACATGAGGAACACAGAGTGAGTTACGGAAATCCTGCAACTTAGTTCCGTTCACCCATACCTCTGAGACGATGTGCGGACGTTCAAGGTAAAGAGTATAGAGAGCATCTTGGCTCACGTGTACTGTACGCTTGTACCAAGCCTTACCCACATAATGCTTGTCAGGAGTGAGGAAGAACTGAAGCTTCATGTCCTTACCCGGCTTACGATATTTCTTCATATAAGGATTGAAGAAATAGCTGGAGTCGTAGAGCGAGCCGATCCACTTTGTATTGACACTAATGTCATCGCCCTTCAACCTCTGAGGCATAGATGCAGGAAGCGTAATCCTGTCATTGAACTTATAGTCCTTGTTGAACCATCCTTCCGCCTCTCCCCTATTGTTCCTATCAATCTGGAACTGCCATTCGCCGGCAAGGTCAATCACGCTCTGAGCGTTCATGCCGAAAGCGGAAAGAAGGTATAAAACCGAAATTGTTAGAAATTTACGCATGGTTATTTTTAAGTTTGGATTGTTACTTAACGAGTGCAAAAGTACAAAGATTTGACGGATTATTTCTTCTGTCATTCAAAATAACTATCTTTGTGCCGTAAAATAATCCATGTAAAGGTAAAATCAAATAAATTCAGAATGAAGTCACGCGATGTCTAGAAACGAAATTTTTAACACGAATTATCATTAAATATTTTTGACAATTCGTGGCCAATTGGTGACAATTGCAAAAACTGCACCGAAGGTGCATTATAATTGTCATAAATCAGATTACAGATACGTAATTTTTTTCGCTCAAAACAAACATTCATGCGCAGCCAAGTCTGAATTTTGAATTATTAATTCTGAATTTCTATGGTTCCATACAATAATATAACACAAGGTGAGCGCAATA
>JAGCWG010000144.1 GCA_017961965.1 Bacteroidaceae bacterium
ATCGAGGCATCAGAGATTCAGATATGGACAGACATCGACGGTATGCACAACAACGACCCACGTTTCGTTGACAAGACAACTCCAGTAAGCCACCTCCACTTTGAGGAGGCAGCAGAACTTGCATACTTCGGAGCAAAGATTCTTCACCCAACATGTGTACAACCAGCAAAGTTCGCAGGAATCCCTGTAAAACTTCTTAACACTATGGATCCAGAGGCAGCAGGAACAGTTATCAGCAACGAGACCGAAGCAAAGAAGATTAAGGCAGTTGCAGCTAAGGACAATATCACAGCAATCAATATCACATCAAGCCGTATGCTTCTCGCTCACGGATTCCTCCGCAAGGTATTCGAGATTTTCGAGAGCTACAAGACATCTATCGACATGATTACTACAAGCGAAGTTGGGGTAAGCGTGTCAATCGACAACAAGACAAACCTCAACTCTATTGTTGACGAACTCAAGAAGTTCGGTCGTGTAAATGTTGACGAGGACATGTGTATCATCTGCGTCGTAGGTGACTTAGAATGGCATAATGTTGGATTTGAGGCTAAGGCAACAGAGGCACTCAAGGACATCCCAGTACGTATGATTTCATACGGAGGAAGCAACCACAACATTTCATTCCTCATCTCTGCAGATGACAAGAAGCGTGCTCTTCAGGCACTCTCTGACAAGCTATTCAACGCATAAATATCTGACCCACCCCCGCCCTCCTTACACAGGGAGGGGGTGAGTCTCATAAAAATATAAACAAACCCGATGAATCTTTCAAACACAGACAAATTCAACGGTATTCGCACCCCATTCTATTATTACGATACTGACTTGCTCCGCAAGACACTCCAGACAATCAACGAGGAGACACAGAAGTATGACAACTACCACGTACACTATGCTGTAAAGGCAAATGCCAATCTTGATGTGCTTAGCATCATCAACGAGTATGGTATTGGTATCGACTGCGTTAGTGGTGGCGAGGTAGAACAGGCACTCCGTGCAGGATTCCCTGCCGACAAGATTGTGTTTGCCGGTGTGGGCAAAAGTGACTGGGAAATAAAGTTGGGTATAGACAAGAATATCTTCTGTTTCAATGTAGAGAGTATCCCTGAACTTGAGGTAATCAACGAGATTGCTGCTCGCAAGGGCAAGACTGCCAATGTGTGCTTCCGCATCAATCCTAACGTGGGTGCACATACTCACAGCAACATAACTACAGGACTTGCAGAGAATAAGTTCGGTATAGCAATGGAGGATATGGAGAAAGTCATCCTCCTTGCAAAGACGATGAACAACATCGCCTTCAAGGGTATCCACTTCCACATCGGAAGTCAGATACTCGACATGGGTGACTTTGAGGCACTTGCCAACCGCATCAACGAACTTCAGGATCGTCTTGAGGCTGCAGGATTAAAGGTTGAAATTGTCAACGTAGGTGGAGGTCTTGGCATTGACTATGACAACCCTCAGGACAATCCTGTTCCTGACTTCAAGTCATATTTTGAAACATACCACAAGCTGCTCAAACTTCGTGAGGGTCAGTCTGTTCACTTCGAGCTTGGACGTGCCGTTGTAGGTCAGTGTGGAGCTCTCATCACAAAGGTCAACTATGTGAAGCAAGGCTCTGTCAAGAAGTTCGTCATCGTTGATGCTGGAATGACCGACCTCATTCGTCCAGCCCTCTACGATGCCCATCACAAGATTGTGAACCTCACAAGTGATGCTCCAGAGGAGACATACGACGTGGTAGGACCTATCTGCGAATCAAGTGACGTATTTGACAAAGATATAAAGCTCAACGGCACTAAGCGAGGCGACCTCATCGCCATGCTCTCTGCTGGTGCTTACGGCGAGATTATGGCTTCTGGCTACAACTGCCGACAGTTGCCAAAGGGGTACACAAACCTGTAGCAACGGCCCCCTCCCGACCTCCCCATGGGGGAGGAGAAGGAAGCACCATAGGCACACAGCCATCGTCAGAAGGGCTTAGCAACCGTGTCAGAAGCGTCCGCTTCTGAAGTCAAAAATAAACAGAGGACACAGAGAATACTCGGAGTTAAAACTCGGAGTTGTCTGTGTCCTCTGTGTTTATATATGCCCTGTAACCCTGATGGCCGCCCCCTTCGGGGGTCTGGGGGCCCTCCTTACTCAAATATTGCCTTGAACTTTGAGAAGATGCTCTTCTTAGTCGTATCGTCAGGAGCAAACTCGTCGCTACCTGCAAACGTCTCAAGTGCCTGTTTCTGTTCCCTGGTGAGTGTCTTAGGAATATATACGCTGATGTTAACAAGCTCGTCACCCTTGCCACTTCCATATCCGTGAACCTGAGGAATACCCTTGCCACGAAGACGTAGTACTGTACCTGGCTGTGTACCTGGCTGAATTGTTATCTTAGCCTTTCCATCTACTGTTGGTACTTCTACCTGACAACCGAGTGTTGCCTGTGGTATTGTAAGCAAGAGGTTATACACAAGGTCGTTGCCATCACGTACAAGCTCTGGATGTGGCTTTTCTGTGATAACCACCTGAAGGTCACCAGGCACACCGTTGTGACGACCTGCGCCTCCCCTGCCCTCAAGATTGAGCACCATACCCTCCTGAAGACCAGCTGGGAAGTTAACCTCCTCAATGCTCTCACCTGGAACAATACCCTCACCATGACAATGAGGACACTTGTTCTTAATCACCGTACCTTCGCCGTGACATTGTGGGCACTCGCTCTGAGTCTGCATCATACCAAGGATGGAACGCTGCTGACGGATGACAAATCCCCTACCACCACATGTTGAACAAGTCTCAGTCCTTCCATCGGCAGAACCAGAACCATTACAATGTTCACACTTGACATCCTTCTTTACCTTGAACTTCTTAGTAGTACCATTCACTACCTCTGTCAGGTCAAGCTGGATACGCATACGCTGGTCACGTCCACGGAACACAGGCTTGCGATACTGCTGACCGCCACCGCCGAAGCCGCCAAAACCACCGAAGCCGCCCCCCATGTGACCACCAAAGATGTCGCCAAACATAGAGAATATGTCATCCATATTCATGCTTGCGCCACCTCCGCCGAATCCGCCAGCACCATTCATACCAGCAAATCCGAACTGGTCATACTGCTGACGCTTCTGAGGGTCGCGGAGAACTTCATAAGCCTCTGCAGCCTCTTTGAATTTCTCCTCAGCTTCCTTATTTCCCGGGTTACGGTCTGGATGGTATTTGATTGCCATCTTCTTGTAAGCCGCCTTTATCTGTGCGTCTGTAGCGCCCTTATCGACGCCCAAGACTTCGTAGTAATCTCTTTTCTGTGCCATTGATATCTTTCCTTTTTAAGAGAAAAGTGAATAGCGAAAAGTGAAAAATCAATTTTACTCTGTTCACACAAATTCAAGTGAAAGTAAAAATCGACTTAAACATGTTCGTACAAGCCATGGCGAATAGCGAGAAACCTGTATTTTTCACTTTTCACTATTCTCTTTTCACTTATTTTTACTGTGCCACTGCAACTTTTGCGTGACGTATGACATTGCCGTTGAGTGTATAACCACACTCTACACAATCAATAACCTTGTTCTTCTGGTCCTCAGGGAGTCCTGGAACCATGGCTATCGCCTCGTGGAAGTCTGTGTCGAAGTCCTTGCCTACGGCATCAATCTTCTGGAGTCCTTCCTTTGCAAGAATCTTGAGGAACTTGTCGATGATAAGTGCTACACCCTCCTTCACGGCAGCCACATCCTCAAGTGCCTCCATGTTCTTGTCAGCACGCTCAAGGTCATCAATGAAAGGCAGGAGGTTAGTAATAACCTTTGAACCTCCGTTGAGGATAAGCTCTGCTTTCTCCTTCATCACACGCTTACGGAAGTTGTCGAACTCCGCCTGCTTGTAGAGAGCCTGCTTCTTGAGTTCCTCTATCACGGCTTCTGCCTGTGCGAGTTTTTCTTCCACAGTAAGTTCCTTCTTCTCCTCCTCAGCAGGAACATCCTCTGCACTTGTTTCAGCGTTTGCTTCAGCACTTGCAGTCTCTGTATTGTTATTTTCCTCAGCGTTGTCAGTTGCCTGCTCGCTTTCGTTCATGTCCTTTATTTCTTCGTTTATCTTTTCGCTCATAATGAATATTTTTATTTTATATCATGTACAGCAAAAAGGATGCCACGACAAAATGTCTGTCATCCTTATGCTATAATGGCAGACATTTCTGCCAAATATGAAAACTCAATCCTCTTCGTTCCATATGAATACAACTTTTCCGATTATCTGCAAATAGTAAAAATCGGCTTTAGCAAATGGCTAAAACCGATTTTTTTTATTACATTCACATTAATCTAACTCTCGCTGACGACAGAAATAACCAGCAAACTTTTCATCTACGTTCTCAACAGGAGAGTTGAAGATGCCATATACGGAAGAACCAGAGCCTGACATGGATGCATAGATAGCACCAAGATCATAGAGCTTATCCTTGATGGCTGCAATCTCTGCATATTTAGGGAATACACTTGCCTCAAAATCATTAACGACATTATCCTTCCATGTCTCTATTGGCTGTGCAAGCAATTCCTTGAGCGAAACCTCTGGTACTTGTGGCTTAACAGCAGAATAAGCATCACGAGTAGAGACAAAGATGTCCGGTTTAATCAACACAAGTGTCTTACCTTTGAGAGAAAGGTTGATTGGCTCAAAGATATTGCCAATACCAGTTGCAAAAACAGGTTTGTTGTTAATGAAGAAAGGACAATCCGCTCCAAGCATCACGGCATACTCCTCCATTTTCTGCGTCGTGAGTCCAAGAGCAAACTTGCTATTTAGAGCCTTAATCATAAAGGCTGCATCAGATGAGCCTCCACCAAGACCAGCACCTGTAGGGATATGCTTATAAATATATATTGATACAGGAGGAAGGTCGAAATCCTTCTTCAAAAGCTTATAAGCCTTAACAATGAGATTGTCATCAGGAGTACCGTCAAGCACAGTACCAGCCACCTTGAGTTGATAACCCACATCAGGTGCTATACCATCAATTGTCTCTAATTCGAGTGCATCATGAAGGTTGATTGGATAGAATACGGTCTCAAGATTATGATAACCATCCTTGCGCTTTTCAACGACATTAAGCCCTATGTTAATTTTAGAATTTGGATATACTATCATAGTTAGATGTATTTATTGACCGTGCAAATATAGGCTTTTTCCGAAAGTTAAACAAACAAAGAGGGAAAAAAGTGGGAGGATATTAAGCTCTCTCGCTTAACACCCTCCCTTTCTAATTGATAAAGTGAGAAAATGTATTATCATCCAATCTAAACATAATCAGTTACTCGCGCAACCAAATACATCTTATTATAATTTGTTTTTTAGAATATAGATTCTTTTCTATTCTCACGAACAAAAAGTGAATCAAACTACAAAACTGTATACCAAATTCATTCAAATCTTACTTAATCAATTAATATAATTTCTTTTTTCTTATCGATTTTTCAAGACATATCTCATCAATTCATACATATTTTCTCAATGTTGAAAAATCAACTCACTTTCTATTTCAA
>JAGCWG010000014.1 GCA_017961965.1 Bacteroidaceae bacterium
ATCTATCCGTACAAGAAAGTTGTCTCAAACTTAGGAATGTACGGACTTATCTGGGGACATGGCGGTAAGACATTCAACCCAGAGGAGGTAGAGAAGAGTATTTCCGAAGGCAAGGTGAACAACTGTTTTGCGAACAACAAGGTCATTCTTCACAACGAGACATACCTCGCTGCAGAGTCTGGAACAAGAGGAATACGCATCGCACACCTCGACATGGAGGAAGGTAGCCGACTCATGGGCTACTACAAGAAGAGCAACACTCCAAAGTCATACTACGTAGTGGGATGCGACAACACGAACGCACTCATTGCTGGACGTATTGCGCCTGCCGAGGATAACGTGGCAGAGGAGATTGGATTCATCAAGGAAGGTAAGGGAACGTACCGCATCACAGGTAACACAAACATCATCTGCGGAGGACTCCGTGTGCTCGATGGTACTGTACTTGCCAACAACGATGCAGCAAAGGCTAAGACAGGAAAACTGAGTGGTGCTACAGGATTTATAAGTGATGCCACTAAGGTGGGAGTATATGTAATGCAAACTGGTACGATAGGTGGTACAGGAAGCGTAGGTTCAAACACGGACGTATATGGAAGCATTGCCCCAGGCGATGGTGGCATTGGTACACTTACGTTCCAGGACTATGCAAAGTCAAGAGAAGTAGCTCTTCGTGTACGACCTACCACAAAGATAAACATCGAGATTGCAGGCTCAGATAGCTACGACAAGGTCATCGTCAACGGCCCTGTTGAGTATTATAACATCGGTCAGGACTTCGTGCCAAGCACACGTATGCCACAGATTGTTCTCTCTCTCTCCGAGGGTGCAAGTCTGAAGGAAGGTGACACCTTCACCATCCTCACAGCCAAGGGACGCAAGTCATATAATAATGTGGAGTGGCAATGGAACATCAAGTATCCTGATGCCTACACATGGGATGTAAAGGAGGAAAGCACAGGCACGGGCATCAAACTCGTTGCAACTGTTACGTCACTCAAGTACGGCAATCAGAACGAAGGTAATGATGATACCGAGACAGAAGATGAGGACGTGCGTGAGGAATGGAACTACACGGCAGAGAAGTCCCTGAGGACATCACTCCGCTACTACCAACACTACCTCAAGAAATATGTGGGCGTGGCTGTACGTGGATGGGCTATGGACATAAGCGACGACTCAAGCTGGCAACCATCAAAGATAAAGAACGAGTTCAATGCCGTAGTGGCAGAGAACGAGATGAAGTTTGATGCCGTTGAGCCAAGTCGTGGTTCGTTCAACTTTACGGATGGCGACAAACTCGTTAACTTTGCCAAGCGCAACAATTGCCGTGTGCGTGGTCATTGCCTTGCATGGCACTCACAAGTACCAACATGGCTCACGACGGACGGAACAAAGAATACGAACAACCTAAGTCGTGAGGAACTGCTCTCAATCTTGAAGAACCATATATTCAAGGTAGTGGGACACTGGAAAGGAAAGATTGCCGAATGGGATGTGGCGAACGAGGTGCTTGATGACAATCAGTCCATCATCCGTTCTAACCCTGAAGGTTACACACTACGTCCATCCATCTGGAAGACAGGTATCGGTGAGGACTTCATCGACTCAGCCTTCGTATGGGCACATGAGGCAGACCCTGATGCTGTACTTATCCTCAACGACTACGATGTCGAGTTCCTCGGACAGGCAAAGACTGAGGCTCTTTACAATCTCGCAAAGCGTCTGCAGAAGAGCGGAATCCCAATCAATGGCGTGGGGCTCCAGTGCCACCTCGATGCTGGTAAGGTGAACGTGACTAAGCTTCGTGCCAACATGGAGCGTTACGCAGCCCTCGGTATGGTGTGCAACATCACGGAGCTTGACCTCGGTATATCCGACACATCAGAGAAGTCACTCATGCAACAGGCAGACGACTACTATGCCATCACCCGCACAGCCATGACTGTCGATAACTGTACAACAGTCATGATATGGGGACTCAAGGACAACGACTCATGGCGTGCAAGCAACCCACTCATTTACGACTCTGGACTTAACGCCAAGCCTGCTTACTGGGGTGTGCATG
>JAGCWG010000145.1 GCA_017961965.1 Bacteroidaceae bacterium
CTGGTGAGTAGGAGTGATATGTGAGACCGTCCTCTGGATTCTTGACTGCAGGTAAGTATGTCTCTGCAAGACGCTAGTCGTTGGGCTGCTCTGCCTTCCAGTCGTCGTAGAGGGTATAGTCAGCCACCTCAGTGTGGTTCTGCTTATAGCCTCTGCCGTTCTCGCCATTGAGGAATGGGAATGTCCATGAGCAGTGTGTCTGGTGGTTACCCTGAGCATCTGACTTATCACCGTCGTGTGCGATAGTGAAGAGGTGCTCGTTTGTGCCACGCTTGTTGCTCTCGTAATCACGTCCATAGAGCTTGCTGAAATCAGAGTCGAGTGCAAGCTTGCCGCTGTTGATTACCTTGTTGGCATACTCGATAGCCTTCTCAAGACGTGCTGGGGTTGTAGTAAATGCAGGGTCTGTTTGTGTTGTAGCAATTGCAGCAACCTCTGACTCTGAGAGTGGGTTGTCACCCCATACGAGGTATGCACGTGCAAGGATACCCTGTGCAGCCTGCTTTGATGGTACGCGTGGGTCACCATTATAGTCCTTGAGAAGTGACTCTGCATCTGTGAGGTCGCTCACAATCTGTGCAAATACTTCATCGATAGACTTACGCTCTGTTGTGCTTCCACCAGCCTCTGTGAATACTGGCACTTCGCCCCAAAGCTGTACGAGCTTGAGGTATGCAAGACCACGGAGGAACTTAGCTTTACCAACAGCTGCATCGTAACCGCTCTGGCTAACCTTGCCAAGTGCACGTGAGTTAGTGATTGTTGTAATTGCATTATTTGCCTGTGCTATACCGAGGAAGAGGTGATTGAATATCTTAACCTGATACCATGTTGTTGGTTCCTGCTCAAAACGGCTGTTTACAGGGCCAGGCTCACCTTCTTCTCCCTCAAAGGAAATAAGCTTGTTTGAGTTCAACTCTATGATGAATGAGAATGATGAACTGAGTGGCTGCCAATGGCTGTAAACACCATTTACGAGTGCTACTGCACTTGCATCGTCCTCTACTACGTTTGTCTCGTCAATTACATTTGTACTGCCATTTTCGTTATTGTCATCGCTGGAGCATGAGCTGAGTCCACCGAGAATTGTTGAAGCAGCGATTGCTGCGATAAATAGATTCTTTTTCATAATCCGTTCCTTTCTTTCTTTAAGTTAGCATAAATAATATGCCGTGTTATTATTTATTAGTTGTGTTGTCTCTTGATTTCGGGTGCAAAGGTACAGGGTTTCATGCACCCATGAAATCCCTATGATTTGGTATATTGATACCATGTTTGTGTGATAATGGATTATGCGCCGTCAGCCGAAACATCCAAACCTTACAGCCTTCTTCTATTATGTAACAATGAGTTAAGCCACCGTTTCATTCATAAATATAAATACCAATCTTTGCAAAAAAGTATTTGATATTTTGTAGCTAAATACATTATTCGTACATTTGCCACGTAAACAAACGATTAATGAAATGAATAAGTACAATGAAGTCATAGACAATATCCGTAAGGTAGCAAAACAGACTTTGCCACCAAAGGGACATGTGTACTTGTATGGTTCAAGAGCAAGAGGAGATGCCAACAAGGATTCCGATTGGGATCTTCTGGTGATACTTGACAAGTCACGAATCGAACAAGACGACTATGACAATGTGACTTATCCACTTACAGCACTTGGCTGGACTATGGGTGAAATGATAATACCTGTTATTTACACAAAAAAGGAATGGGACGACAATTCTTTCACTCCTTTTTATAAGAATGTTGAACAAGACGGAATACTATTAGTTTGATATTACTCCTATATTACCACTTGCAAAGACATTCTTTGAAAAAACTAAAGAAATTCTGAAGGAAGAACTATGACCTTCTGAAGTCTGCCAGCAGATATATATCTGAATTACGTAGGATATATATCTTACGCTCGTCTGATATATATCCTAATGCTGTCAGATATATATCTTTTTCAATACAAATATTATAGTTGATTTTCAAACATTTCTAATCCACACTTACTTTATCCGTTTACCACCTGTTTAACGTCTGTTAAACGTTTGTTAAACGCCATGAATTGCATCACGTGTGCAGACAAAAAGATGTCTATCCAGC
>JAGCWG010000146.1 GCA_017961965.1 Bacteroidaceae bacterium
CGGTGTCATTGACTTTATTCTTCCTGTATCCCCAGAGCTGAACCACCGCATTGTTACCGATATTATCGGTAGCGGTTGTTGTCTTCGTTCCGAAGTAAGGCTCGCCCTTGGCATTGAACTGCTTCACATCCACCGTAGGTATGTTGTGATATATGCGGTTGTACTCACACACATCACCGTTTACCTTTGTCGTCAGGTCTATCGTCTCACCCACCTTTCCCTGCTGGAACAGTGTGGCATAACCATTGGCAGACACCTCAATGACCTTATACTTGACCGGAGGAACCATCAACTGGTATTCGCCCGTCTTGTTGTCTGGACGGATGGTCATGGCGTGACGTGTCACATTGACTCTCGCCGTGTCATTGCCTTCAGCACCGAACGTGACGATGTAGTCGTCGGTATGTACATTATCGTCGTTCTGCTTGCGTATGAGCCATGAAGTGTTGTCACCCTCCAGCTGCATGACAATCTTGAGCGAGTCGCCGAGATTGTTCCTTGACAGAGACTGACCCAGTGGCTTGTCGCCCTGAATATCACCACCGACAACCCTGCCTCGCAGCATCACCTTGGTTGAGTCCCAGAGAGTGACGCTTGCCACGTTCTTCACGAAATTATATGCAGTCCTCTTGTCTGGTGTCTCTGCGTCCCTGTTGATGAGGAAACCGTCATCGGCAAATATATGGCCATTCTTGACAGCCTGTACACTGTGCGTACCGCGTGGGATGCTCAGGGTGAATGCACCCTGTGTGTCAGTAGTGATGACCTGCTTGCTGGCATCGAGCATCACATTGCCGTCAAGCTTGAACGATACCCCCGGCACTGGTATGCTGGTGTCACGGTAATAGATATTACCCGAATAGACATAGTATGTGTCAAGATAGAAGTTGAAGTCTTCCTTCCAGTTGGTACTCTGGGTGAAATTCACCACACCGCCATTGTTTGGTGAAGTGAAAGCACCTATGTCCGTAGATGGTATTGATACATTGTATGTGCCATTCGCCTGATATGGAAGTCCACGGAACACGAAATAGCCTGCATTGTCAGTATATGCAACATATTCCTTGTCTGCCTCCATGATGGCAGAACCCGGAGTACATATCACCTTGATGCCAGACAGGGCAGTACCGTCCGCCATGCGTACATAGCCTTCAATCTTGCCAGTTGTCTCACATCCCACGCCAGATACGATGCTACGGTTTATGTTTGTACCCTCGCACTCGTAGATGCTTTCCACGCTGTAGTCATACGCCTGCTGTACGAGTACGGTTTTATCCTCAAAGTACTTGGTGTCAAGCTTTCGGGCAACGGTGTCGGTCCATGCAGCATTGGCATCATCCGTATGCTTACGTCTCAGCACACGATAGTAGTCGAGGTCACCTCCGCTTGTTTCCCACACCAGTTCCACGCTGCTCTGCTTCTTGTTTGCCTCCAGCTTGGTGATGAGGTTGTTGCTCTCAAACCGGTAGTTCTGCAACTCCTCCATGTCAATCTTCCTGACAGGAATAACGATACTGTCGGCATCAGTCTCCAGGAATCGCATAGGCGATGAACCGCGACGTGCAATGATGTCGAACGAATAGTCCACATACTTGCGTGTGAGTTCCTGCTTGAACTGATGCTTCGTGATGGCATCCTCATTGTCTGACAGATCTACAATCCTTGATTCCACGCCATTCTTGCCATGCATATTGATGCGCAGTTGCATACGTGCACGCTTATCCCATATCTGCGTGTCATACAGGTCTTTCACGTCCTCACTTGTCAGCTTGTAGTAGATATTGTTATCTTTCTCTTCCCAGCCAGAGCCAAGCTGTGCTGCCATCTGTACCGTAGAAGTTGAGTTGGTATGTATTCCTCCCTGAAGGTCTGTAATTTGTGTCTTCTTCATTATAGGAACAATCTCAGCATTTTCAATAGCCCATCCGTTACCAAGTTTCGCCATAAGTTCCTCGTCGGACAGGTTGCCAATCATGTACATGGTGTTTTCACCATACTTGTAAGTCCAGTTGTTGAGTATGGTTATGTTGTTGTTGCCGAATCCGCCAGCTATAGCTGAGCCATAAGGTGAGAAGCACATATCCCAATATTGGAAGTTCGTGAAATTACCGTGCATCAGACAGTTGTATGCGCTTGTACCGATGCCGTCAGAGTCCCAACCGCTTATAAAGCCGAATCTGCCACTGCCGCTTCCTTTAGCATTACCGTCAAACAGACAGTTGGTGAATGTGTTATATGTACCTGTTTCACCATGACCGAGAAAACCGCCGACGTATGCACCATTGGTTTCAATTGCGACAGACACTCTCACGTTCTCAACATAGTTGGTTGAGTGGTTTCCCACATGACCGATGAGACCCGCAGAATGTGTGTAGCCTTCCACCTTTCCTGTCACGTGCAGGTTCTTGATGGTTACGTTCTTTACCGATGGGAAAGGAGCAGCAAACAGCTGGTAACTCTTATCCCACAGTATATTCACATCCAGTATGTGACCGTTACCGTCAAATGTACCTCTGTATGGCCATGCATCCATTCCGCATGGTGTACTCGTGGCGATGTCGGCAGCCAGGACAGCATTGACATCCGCATTGCCGGCAGCCTCCTGCACTTTTTCCACGAACTTGTCCCAGTCAGCAGCTGAGGTGATGACATAGAAGTCCTTGCCGTCACGCTTCGTGACTTGCAGCTCCTTGTCCGAATAATAGCTTGTGAAGAAGCAGTTGTTAAGCCGGAGCGACGCATCCGCATCACTGCATCTTGCAAAGGTACTGCAGTCCCTTGTGTCAGTATAGATATACTCTGGGGCAAAGATACAGGAATTCAGGGTAGCCTTGGATGACGCAGAGCCAATCCAGCCTATCATACCACCATTGGCATAACTTTTCCAGCCATAGACATTAGTCATTGTTCCATCGAAACGGCAGTTGTTCATCTCCAGCTCACCCGTGATTTCGCTTGATGTCAGGCTGCCTCTCTCGGCACCTACCGAACCGACGATACCACCGTAACTGGAATCGCCGTCGATATTAGCAGATATTGAAACAGATACCCAACAGCCGTTGATGATGTTTCTCATACCCGTGGCAGCACCCACGAGTCCACCTGAGAACTTGGTAGCCGAAGTGATGCTTCCCTTGACACGCAGGTTCTTGATTGTTGCTCCAGATATATGCATGAAAGGAGCAGTCATGACATCTTTTTTCCAGTAATTGATTGTCAACGTATGACCATTACCATCAAATTCACCCGTGAAAGGATGCTCCTTGGTACCTATCTTTGCCTGACTGCTTGATGTGGCCGTGGCACCAAGGCTGACATCATTAGTCATGATGACATGCAGGTTGGTGTGTCCCTGACTCACAATCTTGCACACACGTTCCCAGTCTTCTATGCTACCGATGCAGAATAGAGCCTTCGAATAGTCCGTATTGTGTTTCTCAAACTGCTTCAGCAGATTCTCGTTGCTTATGACGAATCGTCCCTTGATTAACCTGACGTCCGAGCTGTTGTCGAACGTGATATTCACCACGTGCTGTTCATCGTTCCATGCATCCGTCCTGTTCACCGTAGCATTGCTTAAGCTTGGCAACGACAGGATATCAGGAATCTGATAGACGGCAAATCCGGAATTGTCTGCCCACTGCCACATACTCGTATAGACACGGCGTATGCGATAGGCAATAGGGTAGCCCGCATACTGGTTCAGCACCGTCTCATCCTTGAAGGTATAATCCTGTTTACCCTGTTCGTATCTCACCGATGCAGACACCGTGAACCAGTTAGGGTCGGTACGCAGTGTTGAACCCGTTGTGTTACGCTGAATCTCAAAGTAGTCGCCGTCCGTTATGTCCTCCATGTCCGCATTGGATATGCTCCAGCTAAGCAGGGAGTTACCTTCCGGGTCATATTTCACACGCAGTCCGTCAGGATAGTGAATCATCCTGGTCGTGGTGTGCTCAGACCTGACATTCTCATTCACCTCTTTTCCTTCGGTATCGATTACACGTGCCTCCACATATATGTCCTTCCACGGACGGTCGGCAGGTATGTAGGCAATACCGACGAGACTGTTTGTCGGTAGGTCCTGTGAGAAGTTCTGACCTGTCAGGGCATCCGTGTAGTACAGCTTAGCCCACTTGACACTACGTGCCGTCACGCTATATGTGAGCATCTGTTGATTGACATGCTCCGTGTCAAAAGCAAGCATAGGTTCACCGAGACTGATGGACACCTCTGGTGCATCAGGACAGTTCCATTCCGCAAGGGTATGGAACGAAGACTTATTCTTGTTGTCCACAGGAATATACCAGTTGCGGTCACGGTCCTCGATGTGTACCCACATCTCAATCTTCAGCGAGTGACCTCTCAGTGAGCGTGGCACAACCCAATCTACGGTAGTGGTGAAATGGTCGTCATTATCATCATTGTAGCCCAATGTGTAACTCACGGTATTACTCTCGCTCGTGAATGACTTATAACCATTCTTCACCTTGCCGACAAGCTGGAACGTACCGCCCTGATAGGCGTGTATGTTACACTTTCCGCTCTCCTTGTCATCCGTCAGCTCTCTATAATTCACGCAGTTCCAGTCGAAGAGACTCTGACGACTGCCACCATCCACCACAAGGTAGATGTGTCCCTCGCTGATACCTTCGTTAAAGCTACCGTCGTACTGAGTAGGGAGGGTGAAGCGAATCTTGTCCACACCCATAATCATGGCAGAATAGTTCATCTTGTTCTGCATGAAGTCGTCAGCCCTTACTTGCAATACATGTCCCAGTCCGAATAAGACAAGAACCATAAATAGTACACGTGTCCTCATATATCGATTATGCTGTTTTGTTTTTGATTTTTAGGTTTCAGGCCATCAGGTTTCTTGAGCAATGTGTTGAGCATCTTCACCGCAGGCAGGTATCATACCTGATAACCTTTATTGCACAAATATACAAAAAAAAAGTTGAATACACACAAGCATAGGATATTTTTTTTGATTTTTCCGAAAAAACAGACTTTCCAGAGGCGGTTATCCTCCCAACTTGAAAACATACCCCATGCTAACTTCCTCAAGTTTCGGAAGTAATTCTCTTGTAGTAAAGAGAAGTAAAGAGAAGTTAAAAGGAGTAAAGAGACGTTACCCTGTCAATATGTCGAACAGACTATCGTCTTTTTACTCCCTTTTAATCCGTTTTACTTCCTTTTACACCCATAAATGAGCCAGCACTACACTTGCTCAACCAAGAATTGTACGTCGTCGTCAAAGCTATGGAAATGGGGGGGTGTGGCACTTATGGTTAGTCCTGCCTCATGTGCACATTTGGTTGTATAAGGCCCGAAAGAATAAACGGGGATGTTTATATCCTTGTCATGTGACTTGGCATAGCGGAGCAAACTGGCAAGTACGTATGCCTCGCCTCCACTCGTGAGGGCGATGGCATCTGTCCGCTCTCTTGTCAGCGTGTCAAGTACTGCTGGATAGTCGTCTTCTGCCAATGCTGATGTACGGTAGCAATGTACTGGCGTGATGCTCGTATTCAGGTCGGCAAGAGCTGCCATGAAGTTGGTGATGGTGGATGGTACTGGCAAGCCTTCGAATGTAGGCAACAAGACGGCAATTTTCTTTGACGATACACCTTCCACACATCTGAGTGCCTCGACAATCCCCATCATACTCGGTTCTGCATCCTGCAAGGCTGGTTCTACATGAAGCATACTCCTTAC
>JAGCWG010000147.1 GCA_017961965.1 Bacteroidaceae bacterium
GTAACGATAGAATCCCTGAACAGTAAGAGTGTAAATACCATTTGGAACCTCAATTTCCTGATAGTAATCAGTAGCTTTCTTTACTTTACCACCCCATACTTCAGCAATCTGACCAGCAGGTGTAAATTCACCATCTTTATAGTTTACACCACCAAAATCTGGCTTGTCACCCTGCCATGCAGAATTGAGTGTATTATTACGTCCGAAGTTAGCATCGCTGATAAGGAAGTTAGCATTAACTGGGTTCTCCTCAGTCGCATTGTCAAATTGAGCAATAAGCTCATCCTTTGTAACAATCTTCCACTGAGCAGCAGCACTTGTTGCATCCTCAGCATTGAAGTTTACGATACCCTCTGCGTCAGCAGCAAGGAACTTACCATTAACATCCTTGATAGAGAATATACCATCGCTGATTTCTGCAATAGTCTGTGCAGAAGCAGCACCATCTACGAACAAGTTTTCACCTGCGTTGACGAAGTGGTTAGCTCCACCATTTGAGATATGTGAATCAATAGTGTATGTACCATCCTCAAGAACAGCAATAGTCATAAGCTGAGCAGCCTCAGTTACAGATGCCTTTGTTCCCCAAGCGTTGTTACCATTAAGGAACTTGCCTGACTCAGCATTGATGATGAAGTAATCACCAGCAGTAAGCTGCTTTGGATCCAACTCACCAACATACCAAAGGTTGAAGTTGTCAGCTGCAAACCAACGAGCAGACAAATAACCGATGCTCTTAACACCAAGAGTTAACTTACCATCCTTTACAGAAACGACTTCAGTGTTATAAACAGTACCAAAGCTTGCTCCGTCTGTTGTGACACCAACGAAACTTGTTTCCTCACCTGATGTAGCGTAAAGACCAGCGTTACCGTTTGGTGCGTGGTCGTCACCTTCCTCACCATTTGAGCTATTATACATCTCAACACTTACGAGATACTTTCCATTTGGAACCTCTATAGTCTGGTAGTAGTTGAAAGATGCTGCCTGACGATCAGAAGCATTACCAGCCCAATACTCAAATGACACACCATTAAGGAGAGGACCATTACCGCCAAATTCTCTTTCTGTTGTCCATCCGTCAGCACCATTAATCTCTGCATTGACAATAAGATTTGTGCGACTTACAGATGCAAGAGCTTCATCAACAGCAGCGATGAGCGCATCGAGATCTTCCTGTGTACGACTATTCAAAACAGTTTCCTTTGCTGCATTTACTGCTGTAAGATCAACTGTAACAGCTGCAGGAACAGCGTTTAATTTAGCAACTGCTGCTTCTATCTTGCTGTCTGTGATTGCTTCATTAACAGCCAACTCACTATAAAGCTTCACATAAGTCTTTTCTTCAATAGGATTTGCAGAAATAGGAGATGCGTAAGAAGCAGTACCAAGAAGGATACGACCTACGTTCTGAAGAACATAACCCTTGCCTTCCTCGTAATCTACCTTCCAAAGACCAAGGTAGTCACCATCCTGACCAAATGTACCTTTATCACCAAAGCCAAGAGAGAACATTATAGTTCCAGCTGGCTGCATGTTGATAGCACCAGGATTTCCCCATTGAGAGAAGTTCTCACCATTCTCATTGATGCAAATAAGTGTGTAGATGTTTCCTTCTACACCACAAGCACTGTAATCGCCTGTAGGCTTTTGGAACTTCACGAAGTTGTGCTGAGCCTTGCTACCCCACTGTGCAAGTGGAAGAATACCTAAGTCCCAATCATTTCCGCCCTTAAGCGTCCAAACGCTTGTTCCGTCAGCATCTGTTGGAATTGCAACAACACCATCAAGAGCATCAGGAGCTGTTGTGATCTCCTTTGTAGGATCAATCTTGTATTCATTCTGTGCAAATGCAGAAAAAACGCTTGAAACAGAAAGAATCAAGGAGAGAAAAAGAGTAGATTTTTTCATTTCTCTGATTTTGTTTTTAAAAGTTGTTAATTATTAAAGTTAGTAAAAAACTAATGCTATTTTCATTTTGGCTCTTCAAATCCAAGGTCTTGCAAGGCTTATTCTCATGGTTTGAGTGTCATAGTCAATTTTGGAAGTTAGAACCTATAAGAGTAACAAAAGAGCAATGCATCTGAAATAATGTGTTAGAAAGATTAAATCAAAATGATTGTTTTTTTGTAGTTCTTTTCATTGCAAAAATAAATAAATGAACAATATATTCCAAGTTATTTCCAATGAAATGTGCAAAACAGCGTGTTTTTAAAGCAATAAGTACACTGAAATGCAAAATTTCAGTGTACTTGATACAATTATTTAAATTTCTTTTCAATTCTTCCGCTGCGGTATTTGATTATATTAAAACCGGTTTCGGGTTCCTTTCGCTTGACGCCATCCACGGAATAAATGCCAATGATAGTGTCCTGCTCATCATTTCCGAGATTAGCGACTCCAAGTGCCGGGTCAGGACTTACAAGCGTAAGACGAAAGTCGTCTGCAACGAACCAGCGTGCTGGCATGGTCGTGAAGTTCCTCACACCAATAGTGAGTTGTCCTTCAATAGCTTGTATCTCTGGTGTGGTATATTCATTGTACTTGTTGTCTTCCTCCTCTATACATACTTTCACGGTGTCCTTGCCATTGGAAGCGTAAAGTCCGCATGAAGGATAGAACTCTGTATCATTTGAACTCTTTGAGTTGTAAGCCATACATGACACGGTGTAACGACCGTTCTGAAGTCCTGTGACCGTCTGGTAATAGTTGAACGACCTATCCTCTAATTTGATACTATTTCCAGCCCAATACTCAAAAGATACATTATTTAACAACGGGCCATTTCCTCCGTGAGGTCTTTCGCAAGTCCAACCTGTTGAGCCGTCAATGGTAGGATTGACGATGGCGTCGGTCATGTCCGTACCAGGAGTAATCTGTGACTTCAACGAAGTGAGATATATAGCGTATAGTTCCTTTATCTCACTTCTGCCATCAGTAATGATACCACTTTCGTAGTCAGCCATTATGTCAGAAGCCAGTTCCTTGAACATTGCCTGTCCTCGTTCGTCAAGACTCATATATACTTCGTAGGCCTTAAGAACCTTTTCATAGTCCTTTGCAGACCTATTACCCTCAGCCCTTGCCTTATTAAGTATATTGACAAAAGGCTTGATAGACTCTATAGTCATTACGACAGTGTCCTTACTTTGGAGAACAGCAAGAATACTATCTCTCTTCTCAATATTCATCTGCTTTTCCAAGGTAAGTTCAGCTTCCTTTACAGACTCCACATATGCTTTTTTGTAGCCGTCGAGGTCAAGGTCTTTAACATAAGTAAGCACGAAGTTATCCCAGTAGCTTCTGAGTTTCTCTACCCTCTCAAGGCGAGTTCCCACGACTATCTTTCCGTTATAGGTTGTAGTCTTGAGTCCCTTGACGTCGTAGAGGTTCGTGGCAAACGAACCGCTTGCATCCTTATCACTTGATTCATTCTGTGTGCCAAGGTGATAAGTCTCAGCTTCTTCGTCAAGATATAGTTCAGGTATATATGACGTGCGTGTTCCGTCAAGACGGTAGAAGCACTGTGCCTGCAAGGCGTATGTACCACAAGGTATGCCTTCCACATCCTGGCTTATATCGAAAGTGGTATGATAAGCCACTCCACATGGCTCCGTATTGCTTCCTCCAGAAAGGTTCACAGCCGCCTCATTACTTGCACTATTGATTGTCCAGTATGACTCTTCGTATGCAGGACCGAATCCATGGAAGAAGTTAGCATTGCGGATAAGGAACGTAGCATCATCTTCGCCCTTGAATGCATCAATGCGGTCCTCCTCCTTTATTATCTTCCACTGTGCCCTTCTGTTATTCATATTGGTAACAGTCACAACTGATGTTGATGTTCCATCGCTTGCAAGATAGTTGCGGTCATCACAGGTAATGGCATAGTTTCCATCCTTTGTCTCAACAAATCGCCAGAACACAGGTTCTTCGTCAAGATAAATGTTCTTGCCGAGATAATGAGTCTCATCACTACTAAAGAAATGCGAGTCAATGATGTACTGCATCTGATGCGCAGACTCATTGGCAACAGTAGTTTCATCCACCGTTTCCGTATCTGATTCATCTATCGTTTCTGTTTCCGAGTTAGGAACAACACTTCCAGTAAACACAAAAGGATGTCCGTGCTTGATAAGTATTGCCCTCGCTCCGTTGAAGCCAGTACTTCCCAAGTACATATCCGTACTGGTGTTCAATATGTAGTAAACACCATCATCAAACTGTGCATGAATGTTACCTGAATAAACAATGCAAAGAGATATCAATGCTATTAATCTGTAGTATATATTCATATCCGTATTATTGTTCGTTAACATTTCGATTTATTGATAGAATTTTCTCCTGAACTTCCGTCGATTCTCCGCTGTAGTTCCGCTGTTCCTCTGCTCGATGTCCGCTATTTCTCTGCTATTTCTCTGCTAAATAGCGGACTCATAGCGGACTCATAGCGAAGGCATAGCGGAGTCATAGCGGAGCCACGCCCGATTTACAGTATTCTCTCGAATATGCTTTCGACAGCTGCAAATATAAGAAAAACATATTATTTGCCCAAGATTATATCCCTAAAAAACAAAAAAAGAGTCCAAGAATACCTCTTAAACTCTTTTTATATTCATCATTTCCACAAAGAGTGGAAAGCACAGTTTACATCAACTTGCATCACTCATCCTTCGTGATGCAAGAGTTAAAAGTTAAAAATTAAAAGTTAAAAGTTGGAAATCACTTGTATCCTATGTTGTTTGCAAGAACTCAAACTTCTCAACTCAACTTTTAACTGTTAACTGTTAATTGTTAACTCATGTAAAACACATGTTTTACTGTCTCTCGATTGTCTGTTCACGATCTGGACCTACACTGACGATAGCGATTGGAGTCTCAAGTTCCTTCTCGAGGAATGCAATGTAATCCTTGAATGCCTGTGGGAACTGAGACTCTGAAGTCATCTTTGTGAGGTCAGTCTTCCATCCTGGCATCTCTACATATACAGGTTCTACATCGTCAATCTCGTATGGGAAGTAGTCGATTACGCTTCCATCCTTGAGCTTGTATGCCGTACAAGCCTTGATTGTGTCGAATCCATCGAGAACATCGCTCTTCATCATGATGAGCTTTGTTACGCCACTTACCATGATAGCATACTTGAGGGCTACGAGGTCAATCCAACCACAACGGCGCTCACGACCTGTTACTGCTCCGTACTCGTGACCTATGGCACGGATAGTAGCACCTGTCTCATCGAAGAGCTCTGTTGGGAATGGACCTGCACCTACACGAGTACAATATGCCTTGATAATACCGAACACATCGCCAATCTTGTTTGGTCCCACACCAAGACCGATACATGCACCTGCACAGATAGTGTTAGATGATGTAACGAATGGGTATGAACCGAAGTCTATGTCGAGCATTGTACCCTGAGCACCCTCACAGAGGACAGACTTGTCCTGCTTGAGGAGGTTGTTAATCTCATGCTCTGAATCCACGATAGGGAACTGACGGAGGTATTCGATACCTTCCATCCACTTCTTCTCTACCTCTGTGATGTCATAGTCTGTATAGTTGAGTGACTTGAGGATTGCCTCATGGCGAGCCTTAGCCGCAGCATATTTCTGTTCAAAGTTCTCAAGGATATCACCCACACGAAGTCCGTTACGGCTTGTCTTATCAGCGTATGTAGGACCGATACCCTTACCAGTTGTACCTACCTTGTTCTTACCCTTCTGAGCCTCGTAAGCAGCATCGAGAATACGGTGAGTAGGCATGATGAGGTGAGCCTTCTTTGAGATGTGGAGACGACTTTTAAGTTCGTGGCCTGACTTCTCAAGATCTTTTGCCTCATCCATGAAGAGGTCTGGAGCGAGAACTACGCCATTACCGATAATGTTTACCTTGTCACCCTGGAATATTCCCGATGGAATGGAACGAAGCACATACTTCTGTCCTTCAAACTCGAGTGTATGTCCAGCGTTAGGACCTCCCTGAAAACGAGCAACTACATCGTAGCGTGGAGTAAGTACGTCAACAACCTTACCCTTACCTTCGTCTCCCCACTGGAGACCCAAAAGAACATCTACTTTCATTTTTTATATGTTTATGTTAGACTTTTCTGTCAATGGATTGGATTTTCCAATTTGCGAAGCAGCAGCTGACAGGAGTGCAAGCTTTTGTTTCGCCTTCTCCCACCTTGCCTTCTTCGCCTTACACTTAGTACAAACACCATAGATATAGGTACTGCTTCGTTCCTTGGTGAAGCGTGGTGTCTTTGCCTGCATCGCAACATTAGTGATACTTGTGTCGTGAAGATCGTGTATCTCGCGACAATCCGTACAGATGTAGTGACTGTGTGGTTCCACCTTGTAGGCATTCTCATAGAGAGCCGCCCCCTTGATTATAGGGTGGCAATATACGAGGCCTATCTCGGCAAACAAGTCAAGTGCTGAATAGACAGTTGCACGGTTTATTTTGTAATTATCTGGAGTAAGTGCCTGAATCTCGTCCGCAGTTCGGTGTCCAGTCATATTGAGGACGACCTTGAGAACCGTTTCCCTTTCGGGTGTATGGCGCATTTTGTGGCTTTCGATATACGCATTCAAAATAGCCTTAGCGCCTTCAAATTTCTTATCAATATCCATAATCAACACTCATAAACCGCACAAATTTATCACTTTTCTGCCACTATGACAAATAATCTGCAATTTTTTTGACCTTTTTAGCATTAACTTCGCTTTGCGAAGCAAATATCTGTAGCGCTTTGAAAACTTGAGTGTCAAGTACAGTTGGCTTTGTCGCACCTTCACCTTCAGTCTTCAAGTGTTCAAGCACAGCCGATGCCTGGTCGAGAAACTCGTCAGCACTCCTGTCCTGCAGTTCACCTCGTCTGAGCACATGACACAAGGTCAGATAACCACAACATTGTATCATCTCTTTATCCGAAGCCATCCACTCAAACGCCTTTACTGACGCGAACTTCAGCCTGTTTACAAGATTCATGCAGAAGAACTGTGCAACCTCTATAGTCTTGATTTCTTCCACCCATATATCACATATCTCCTCATCAAACCTGTCCATAGGCATAAGGATGGTGGCAAGTATCTTGCACTCACGCACATTCTCATTCCATAGAGCCTGTGCCAGTTCATGGCTTGCCTCAAACTCCTTGGCGATATCGTGTAATCTTGGAATCTCCACACCAAAGTTCACCCTGTAATCCGCAGACTGTCTCATGGCAGCCGACGCAATACCGTTCATATTGGCACGTAGCTCCTTCTTTATATCTAAAACAATATCTTTGACATCCATAATGATGTACTTTTATGAAATTAAAAAATATGTATTCTAAGCCTTTGAACAAATCTCATATTGTCGAGCTGTAAAGGCTGAAAGCCTGTTTAGACCACAGGCAGGGGTGATGCGTAGCGTAACTCTGCATTCTTTGCACGATAGGTGAGCTTGACGCCACCAGTCCAGAGAACACCTTGTTCACCAGTACGAAGACGGTTTGCAATGTCGAGCTGTAAAGGCTGAAAGCCTGTTTAGACCACAGACAGGGGTGAAGCGTAGCGTAACCCCTGTAATTGTAGTAGGACTATCAGAACCCCGAAGTGGGTGACAGAAAACTAATCATCAAACGTATAGTGTTCGTCGTATTGTATTCCATACGCATCCAAGAACAAGCTATATTCCTCTTTGAACGTACGTTTTTTGTGATGTTCTTTTTGTCCACGTATATAATTTATGGTCTTCTCTGCCAATGATGGACTGACAGAGAAAGCCCCATATCCTTCTTGCCACACAAAAGAATGATAGTAGTTATCTATTTCTTTTATCCATTTACTACTATTTGCTTTTATGGCACGAACAAAGTCCGTCAATGCAAGTGTTTTTGGCAATGATGTAAAGATGTGAACATGATCGGGCATACCACCAATCATTATTGGTAGTCCGCCAAGACCTTTGATAACACCTCCGATATAAGCGAAGATTCTATCTAAATCATCACTTCGCATCTGAACACTATTGCTTTTGACGTGAAATATCAGATGTACATCAATTTTCACAAGTGAACTTGCCATAATTCTGTCACCCCTTCGGGGTTATTAGAGTAGTTATATCATTTATGCAGGGGTTTCGCTACGCTCCACACCCTGCCTATGTTCTAATAGCCCTTCGGGCTTTTCCTTCTACCGTATGGGGCAAAATAATTCGACCTGTACGGTTGAAACTGTATGTTGTTTTTTGCCGCAGTGCGGCCAGTTAAAAAAACATGGTAAAAACCAAATAAAATCAAAAAAAACATGTTTTTTCTTGTTTTTGTTCTGTTTACTTCCCGCTGGTCAGTGA
>JAGCWG010000148.1 GCA_017961965.1 Bacteroidaceae bacterium
ACGAATTATCATTAAATATTTTTGACATTCGTGGCCAATTGGTGACAATTCGTGCAAAAACTGCACCGAAGGTGCATTATAATTGTCATAAATCAGATTACTGATATGTAATTTTTTTCGCTCAAAACAAACATTCATGCGCAGCCAATTCTGAATTTTGAATTATTAATTCTTAATTTCTATGGTTCCATTCAAGAAGATAACACAAGGTGAGCGCAATACGATAGATTCGTTCCTTGCACGTCAGAGCGAGAAGTCTTTACTTCACGCCATTAAGTCATTTGCTGACAACGAAGACACATACTATGCCATAGTTGAAGACATGCTCGTAATGCGTCGTGAAAAGGAGCGCACATATTACTACACCATGCCTTATGGCAGAGGACAACTCCGCTACGTACTTATGCAACTCATGGAAAACGCCAAGATTATGGGGTGCAAATGCGCCATCGTGTTGGTGGACGAAGATGATTCATGTGCAATAGAATCTGCTATGCCAGGACACTTCTCCTGCAATAAAACCGACGACGGCACAATCATTGCAGAAGCCGTAAAGGACTTCTCCAACTCCGTGTTCAACAATAACGAGAGTATGGTGCCAGCATGGTAACACCTTTAGAGTAAATTACTATATCATACTCATTTCCTTCTCATCTTAGAGCATCAGTTTCTTCATGTCTTCGATGTACTTGTGTATGTACTCCAGTACACTGCGCTGTGAACTCGAGTTCACACCCAAATAAAAAAGCGTGTACTGGAAGTTATTGATTGATAGAACTATCACAAACGACAATCAAATTAAGCTTTTCGTGTTCATAAACGATGTTTAGCAAGCGTTTAACAGCCGTTTAACAAGTGTTTAATGACTGTTAAACGCATTATTCAATCATAATAATGAAGTTTGGTAAATTATTATTACCTTTGCACTTACCAAGACAGACAAATGTATTTTTCATACATGGGTAATGCAAGATAAAACAAGCTAACACTTACAAACAAATATGAAGAAAATACTAACACTACTATCGTTACTAACCTGCCAGATGATGACTGGCAACCTTACATTTGCACAGTACAACGAGCAAAAGGAACAGGCAGCATCCACAAATGCACCGTTGGCGCAATTTGTGGATATGCAATCGCAGTTGTTCAACTTCGACTGGCGTTTCTGCATGGGCAATGTTGCTGGTGCAGAGCGTCCAGACTTTGACGACTCTGCATGGAGAACCATCAACCTTCCTCACGACTTCCAATTTGAGATGCCGTGGACAGAAGGTGACAAGAAGGACAAGAACAACATGGGACGTGGCTTCAAGGATATGGGTGAGGCTTGGTATCGTAAGACATTCACCCTTCCTGCGTCACTCAAGGGCAGACGCATCGCCCTCGACTTCGGAGGCGTGATGTACTATGGCGACGTGTATGTCAACGGCAAGAAGGTGGCAAGCACAGAGTACGGTTACATCGGATTTGAGGCAGACATCACCAAGGTTGCCAATCTTGGTGGCACGAACACCGTAGCTGTATATGCCAATACAGGTAAGAAGAACGGCTCACGCTGGTACACAGGTGGCGGAATCTTCCGCGACGTACGTCTCTGTGTGAGCAACGAGACACGCATCGCACGTCATGGTCTCTACGTAACAAGTGCACCTCATGGCAATATAGAGAGACCTGATAATCTTAATGCACAGAGGATACAAATCAACTCACTCAATCCGCAGGGAGGCAATCCGCATGGCGAATGGGATGTGCTCGTACAGCTCCAGATAGTCAACTGGCAGAAGCATGACCTCACACTCAAGGCAACGCTCAAGGATGCTGACGGCAAGATCGTCGGACACAGCGAATGTGGAATGCCCGACCATACCAAGCAGAACAATACGGAGGTGGCTCTGCCATTCATCAATGTCAAGGAGCCTCATCTATGGTCACCCGAATCGCCTTACCTTTATACTATAGAGGCAGTAGTGACTGAGAAGGGACTTGTTATTGACTCCGTGAGCGACCATATAGGTCTCCGCACAATAGAATATTCGCCTGAATTTGGATTCAAGCTTAACGGCAAGAAGACGTTCCTCAAGGGACTTGCCAATCATCACGACCTCGGTGCACTCGGTGTGGCAGCTTTCGACAAGGCTATCGAACGTGAGTTCCGACAGTTGAAAGCTTTCGGCTTCAATGCCGTAAGATGTTCGCACAATCCGTATTCTGAGAGTTTCACCAAGATAGCCGACCGTGTGGGAATACTCATCGTGGACGAGCTTATAGACAAGTGGTCGGACAACGAATACTGGGGCGGACGCCAACCGTTCATGAACATCTGGCCAGAGCTTATCACCGAGTGGGTGAAGCGTGACCGCAACTGTCCTTCTGTCGTCCTATGGAGTCTTGGTAATGAGCTTCAGACCGTAGATGGATGGAGCGGATACAAGACCAACGACTGGGGAATAACGACATACCGCATCTTTGACCAGATGCTCAAACGCTATGACCGTACACGTCCTACGACCGTAGCCATGTTCCCTGCAAGAGCAGGAGCACAGCGAGGCACACCCGACTTCAAGACTTATCAGGTGCCACCCGAACTGGCTTGTGCCACAGAGGTTAGCTCATTCAACTACCAATGGGACGCATATCCAGGCTATTACCAGTACAAGCCAGACCTCATACTTTTCCAAAGCGAGGCAGTCACAAAGCAACTCCAGCAGCCATTCTACGGTATGGACCAGAAGCGTGGCGTGGGACTTGCATGGTGGGGTGCAATAGAATATTGGGGCGAGAGTGACGGATGGCCAAAGAAAGGATGGAACTACTCATTCTTCAACCACACGCTTGAGCCTTATCCACAGGCTTACCTCATCAAGAGCTGCCTCAATCCATCCGAGCCACTCGTCAAGATTGGCGTCGTAGATGGCAAGGGCGAAAGCAAGATGTGGAACGACATCAAGGTCGGTTCAGAGCGCATCAACCAGAACTGGAACCAGAAGGAAGGCAGTCGCATGAGTCTCATGACCTACACCAATGCTGAGGACGTGGAACTCATATACAACGGCAAGTCGCTCGGAACACAGAAGAACGACACAACCAAGATTGAGAACCGCAACATCATAAAGTGGAACAACATCGACTATGGCAATGGTGGTAAACTCGTTGCCATAGCACGAACAGGCGGCAAGGAAGTGGCACGAGACATGGTGGAGACAACGGGCAAGGCTGTTGCACTCAAGGTAGTCATCGAAGG
>JAGCWG010000149.1 GCA_017961965.1 Bacteroidaceae bacterium
AAACTCAAATCTCCGCGAGAACTAAAAAACTCAAGAACTTAAAAACATAAAAACTCAAAAACAAAAAGCCGTTCAGAACGGTTGTTCCAAACGGCTAATTATGAAATTCAGAAAAAGTCTGACGAATTCCGATTTGAATTTTCAATTGTAAACTGCTAAATATCAATTATCAATTGTCAATTATCAATTCAAGAAAACTACTCCTCGCCCTCAGCCTTCTTCTTTGTACCGAGTCTTCTGCGCTTTGGCTTCTCCTCCTTTACAGGCTCATTAGCCTTGACACCAGCAAGCTCTGCGTCGATAAGGATACGACCGCAGTACTCACACACGATAACCTTCTTGCGCATACGAACATCAAGCTGGCGCTGTGGTGGAATCTTGGCGAAGCAACCTCCACACGCATCACGCTGAACGTAAACGATACCGAGACCGTTGCGTGAGTTCTTACGGATACGCTTGAATGCCATAAGGAGACGTGGCTCGATAGTAACCTCGAGTGCCTTTGACTTCTCACGGAGCTTCTCCTCCTCAGCCTTTGTCTCAGCCACGATTTCGTCAAGCTCGTTCTTCTTGAGGTCGAGGTCCTGACAACGCTCATCGAGGAGCTGCTCGCTCTGACGGAGAGCATCTTCCTTGCGACGCATATCGTTGTTTGTCTCACGGATACGCTTCTGACAAAGTTCAATCTCAAGGTTCTGGAACTCAATCTCCTTGCAGAGAGTGTCGTACTCACGGTTGTTTGACACATTGTCAAGGTGAGCCTGATAGTCACGGAGCTTCATTGAAGCCTCATCTATCTTGCGATGAAGGTCGTTGTTCTTAGCATAAAGCTCGTCAAGCTCCATGTTAGTGTGCTCGATACGAGTGCGAAGGCCCTCAATCTCATCCTCAAGGTCCTGAACCTCAAGTGGAAGTTCACCACGAAGAATCTTAATCTTGTCAATCTCAGAAAGCATTGTCTGAAGCTGATAGAGATTGCTAAGCTTCTCCTCTACCGACATGTCGATAGCGCTATCTTTTTTCTTTGCCATTTTATAAATATTTAATTGGATTTGTTTCTACTGTCGTGTGGAGCACCTTCAAGTCGGGCGCCACCTTATTTATAATACTCTGGAGAATGTCCATCGTATATTGTTCGCTCTCAAAGTGTCCAAGCTCCATGAGGAGTATGCTGTCATCGTAGCCGAAGAATCGGTGGTAACCAATCTCGCCTGTCAGGAACGCATCCGCACCCTTTGCCACTGCCTTGGGGATGAGGAACGCACCTGCTCCGCCACAGAGGGCTACTCGCTTGATGGTGCGAGGCTCGCACTTGTTGTACCTCACGCATCCCACATGGAACGTGTCCTTCACCTTGTTCAAGAACTCGTCCGCAGAGAGTGCCTCAGGCAGTTCGCCAACGACACCCTCGCCAGCGTCATACCCTTCCTTAGGGCTTAGCCACTCCACATCATGGAGGCCGAGACGCTCGGCAATCATGTGGTTCACTCCCCCACGTGCACTGTCGAGGTTGGTATGAGCGGAATAAATGGTGATGTCATTCTTGATGGCCTTGACGACACACCTTTCTATATAGTCGCGCCCTGCAATCGACTTGAGCGGACGGAAGAGCAGCGGATGGTGACTCACCACCATGTTGCATCCCTTCTGGATGGCCTCATCTATCACATCCTCAGTCACGTCAAGACACAACAATGCCCCTGACGCATCTGCATCCTCTGCTAATCCAATCTGCAATCCCGCATTATCGTAGCCGTCTTGCAGGGCCAGAGGAGCGAACTCTTCAAGGGCACCTATAATTTGCCTAATTTTCATCTCTAAAAATCTTTTTAGCGATTTACGTCTGCAAAGATACGAATAATATTTAGTTTCTCAATCATTTACCCCAAAGTTTTTTCTCATACCGTATTATTTTTGCAAACACCCATTATCGTTTTGCCGTCAAGCACGCAAAAAAAGAAAATGCACCTTCGGTGCTGTTTTGGCACGAATTATCATCAATCAGCCACGAATTTTCATAAATAAGTAATATGCGAGTTCGGGATAAGTTTTTTTCGCTCAAATAAACGATGCCACACGTAACTTGCTATTTTTTAAATCTCCCACAGAGCCACGGAGTAAACAGAGCCATAAAACGCATTTTTTTATGAGCCAACGAAGGTCGCAGATGCTCCGTGCCCTCAGTGAACTGTTGACGATTAAAAATCAACCGTATAGTTCGAAAAAAAACTCCAAAGACATTTTGTGCCTTTGGAGTTTCCTGTTTTTTCAGACAATACTGAAATGTGATTATCTGTTATTTCTTTCTTATGTAAACAATTGTATCTGTTTTTTCATTTAAGGTGGATGTTATGGTCATCTTGTCTCCTTCTATTGTAGCGTAAGCAACAGGTTCTTCAGAAGGATGCCATTCCCAATCTTTGTAATCATAAAAACAGCTTTCGTATTCTGTCGTTATCACGTATTGGTTGTTAGAAACTGTCCAATGACCTTCGTAATACAAAAAGACTAAGTTAGCACTCATTATTTTTGCTATTTTCTCGTCCTGTGGGTCGCTAATGGATTGTATACGTCCCTCACATGTGCCGTCGGAATTTATGACAAGAATTCTGGTTGAATATCCAAAATCGGGGTCATATTTGCCATCATCACAAGTCCATGTTCCAACTGCTGGGTCTTGAATGTTTTCTTCCTCCTTGTCGTCATCTCCACAAGAAGTGAACACACAAACGGATGCCATTACAAGCATCATCATAAATAAAGGGAAAATCTTTCTCATTTTTAGAATAGTTTTGTTAATTGTTAATTGTTTCATGTTATTCATTATTGCACATAATAAGAATTCTGTGCCTCAAAGATATGTAAAATTATTGTTCCATAAAAGAAATTTTGCACTTTTTTTTGGAATCTAACATAGTCACGGAGAAAGCCCCTCCTTGTAGCACTTTAGGAAACCTTCGTTAGCCCATCAAAAAACAAGCGGTTATCGCCTTGCAAACAAGGCGATAACCGCAAATGTTATCAATACAAAAAAACATATCGTTCTGTCAGGGAGGAACTTTCTGTTCCTTACAATAATCCGATTTGATGATATCTGAATCCTTAACCGCTGCAAAAGCCGTGTGTTCTTTTTCCGTCCTTACAGTACCGTTGCGGATTGTTATTTGCTTAATGCTCTGGCGGTCTGTTGCAGTATCATCTGCAAGGTCAATGACAAGTTCATCAAAAGTAAGAGAAACAGTATTTCGTAGGCTGTCATACATCGCCATGTCTGCCACAGAAAGTACATCTGTGCTCGCCTCAATCGTCTTTGTGCCTTTGCAACTTGCCAATGCCATAATGAAAAGCCATAGGTATCTGACATTTGCCATGCTTTGGAAAATAACTAATTAACAATTTCAATTAACAATTAATTCAAGTTTAGCTTGTAGTTAAATTGTAGTTAAAATG
>JAGCWG010000150.1 GCA_017961965.1 Bacteroidaceae bacterium
ATCATACCTCGTTCGATTTACCACATCGTACCTCGTTTGATTTTAGCATCCATCCGCAGAAGATGAATTATATTATCGTTTAGTGAGTATCCTCCGCGTTCACGCCTGCATACACAGACTTAGGACAGAACTCGAAGTAGTTGATTGGCAACTCAGCCTTGGCATTCTCAATGACAAGCTTGATGCGCAGATAGTACTGCTTGCTTGGGTCGAGCGACTGAGTGACAAGAATCTTACGGTACTTGGAGTTGAGCGAGCGAAGGTTTGTCGAACCACCCTGGTTCCATGAGTCCATCTCCTTCATGTAGCCACGGTTGTGCATGGCCTTGTCGATGGCACGATTGTCTTCCTCGTCGTCCGTATCAGCCACCCAACCGATGGTAGGGTCGGCAGCACCAACGGTGAAGTCGATAGGAAGCCCCATTGGTTCGAGCTTGTCCTTCTCACCGAAATATACCTGCACCACTCCACGGTCTGGGTGAGCACCACAGGAGAAGCGAATCTCGTAAGTGTTGGCAGGAAGTGGCGGAATCTTGAAGGTAACGTCAAACTGACCTACGAGGTCAACGGCATCGGAATATGAAGCGTTCCACACGTTACGGTTGCGGACAGCAAGCTGTGGCTCCTTACCGTGGAAGTCCCATCCCTCTACCTGCTTGAGACCTACGACGCGTCCCACGATACCACGAGTACCAGCATTGAGGAACTCTGGCGACATAGTGATGATGTCCCAGCGGATGCGGTCGTTGAAAACGACGTCACGCGTTGTCACGTCATACACGAGCACATCGTCAATGTAGTGGTAGATACCGTTAAGAGCCTGCTGGTTGAGGGTATCAACCTTCTCGCCAGCTCTGAAGCCCTCGGCATATAACCCCTTCATCTCGGTAGGAGTATATACCTTGACACCACGTACAGAGTACTTCTTGCCCACACCCTTACGGTTGGCAAAGAGACCCTCGCTTGGTGAAGACATCTTGAGGATAGTACCCGGACACATCGTAGTGTACCAGTCAGTACAGTCGATGAGGTTAGGCATGGCACAAGTAGTCTTGTAGTCAATACCACTCTCTGATATCGTGAAGTCGTTGATGGCAGCATAGTAAGGAAGGATGTGGTAGGAGATGAAACGACGGAGAGGGTTCTTAGGATTCTTCCAGTCGTTGTCATAGAGACCCGCATCCTCAGGATACGTAGTGTCATACACTTGCTTGGCGTATGCCTTGAGGTCCTCGAGGTTGTTGATACCCTTGGAAGCAAGCACCTTGTCTGTCTCCACAAGAGCGGTGAAACGCTGGGCACGATAACCGATGTACTTACAATTCCAGTCCTCGTTGGCACGGTGCATTATGACACCGAGGTTCACGGAGTCAGCACCACAAGTGTAGTTCTTGTCGATGTAAGTGAAGAGAGTGTCCTTCAGTCCAACGAGGTTGAGGGCAGCAACGAAGATGCTGATATTCCTGTCCTTCTCCATGAGTTCAGGGAGATAAGAGTTGGAAGGCTGGATGACATGGTCGAGGGTATGCACCACACCGTTCTCCACAGAGTCATCACGGATGATGAGCTTTGATGACATATTGACGAAGTAAGCCACGTTACCATTATTCACGGCATCGCTGTCACATGAGAAAGTGAGGTAACGCTCATTCATATTAGCCACAGGAATGTTACCATCGGCAAGGTCTGTCGTAAAGAAAGCCTCGTTGATGATATGGTTCCATGACAGGGTGTCGCAGTCAGCGTCCGTAAGGTCATCAACTGACGACATACCGCGTGAGCGGAGGTAGCTCTGGACGGCATCGTTGGTAGGAGCAAAGCAAGTGTAGTTGCCATACGTAGCCATCATACCGTACAATCCTGAACGGTGCAGTATCTTTGTGAAGTCACTATACTTCTCTGGATTATGGTCGAGATAGTCGCTCACCATCTCACCCGTAAAGGTATAGTAGTTGTCGCCGACAGGTTCGTCCGAACAAGCCGACAGGTAGAAGAGAGATGTACACATGGCTACTGCACCCATGAGCACGTTCTTAATTCTTGATTTATTGTTTATGTTTAGTTTCATAACTTTTTCTTTTTGTAGTTACTGAGCTGTTACAGTGTGAAGTCGGATAGATGTTAGATATTCTTTTCTGACTTATCTGTATCGTATGCAGGGTTCTGCTTGAGGAAAGGATTTACCTTCAACTCATCACGACTGTAAGGCCAGAAGAGGATATCCTGCGTAGAGAGCTTGATACGGATTGCAGGTCCGTTCTCCTGGAACTTAGGAACGACCTTATTGAGCAATCTGGTGTTGTTGCCGTCACGGAGACTGAAGCGGACAAGGTCGAACCAACGCTTACCCTCGAACATGAGTTCACGCTGACGCTCATCGAGCAAAAGGTTCTCCATCGTCAAGCGTGAAGTAGCGTAGTCGGCATACACGAGAGTATCGGCTGCCACACGCTTGTTATTGGCACGCTTCCATACTGCTGATATGCAAGAGAAGGCTTCGCGATAGCACTTATCCTGAGCCTCAGTAAGCGTAGAGCCTGTCTCCACATCACCTGCAAGCTCAATCATAGCCTCAGCACGCATAAGCATCACGTCGGTGAGACGATATACAATCCAGTTGTAAGTTGGTATAGACGAATATTCAAGCTTAACCTTCATATCGCTGCTTGTCATAGTCGTGGTAATATCCACCTTATTTGCAACATACTTTGCCACATAGCCTTTGTTATTCTGCGTAACGATGTTCTCAAGGCGACGGCAGTCTGTCTTTGAGAAATAGTCATTGGTTGAAGATACAGGGTCAGAGAACAAGAAGGCAGGAACACCTATCTGACCATCTGGTGCATCAGCCATACCATAGAATACCGATACAGGGGATTTAGAACTTGCACGACCAACCCTATCACCATAATTAGCCAACTCAAATATTGACTCAAAGTATGAAATGCTTGAAGTAGAAGACAATGTACGAGGGAAAATATTGTTGTAGGCATTTCCCATAGTGGTTGAACCAGCCCTACTCTCTGGATAAAGAGGGTACTTGCCGAAGAGTTCCATCTCTACAGCGTTAGGATTCTTCTTGTATTCACGCTCATACTCAGCAATCTTCTGTTTGATGATGAGGTCGCAGTTGTCAATACACTTCTGCCACTCTCCCGTCCACAGATACATAGCTGCAAGAAGTGCGTAGCAAGCAGCACGAGTGACACGGTACTTGTTCTCCATAGTATATTCACCATAGCGAGTGACAGCATCGTCCTTGACTGCCTCAACATCCTCAATAATCCTGTCGAGGACATAATCAAACTTATCTGCAGGCACCCGGTATGACCTACCATCATCGATGGAAGGCTCTGACACATATGGTACATCGCGGAAAGCACGGATGAGGTAGAAGTGAGCCAAACTACGGAGAGTGACAGCCTCGGCAATAGTGGCACGTAGCTCTGCATCCGTGAAGTTAGGGTCAATGGCACACACTTCAGGTGCATAGTGGATGACTGTGTTACAATTGTTTATGACTTTGTAGAAGCTAACCCACTGAGTGTATGGATTAGTTTCAAGGATGTTCTCCTTGAATATCTGATTGATGTCATTAGGAGTACCTGAGCCAGCCTGCATGTCATCAGAACGACTCTCACCCCATATAATCATTCGGTTAAGACAGTCATCACTCAGTAACTGTTCATAACAGGAGAAGAGCACGCTATATACGTCAGACTCTTCCGTCCAGTAGTTCTCAAGCACAACCTCATTAAGTGGCTTGATGGACAGGAAGTCACTACACGATGCCAATGGAGCCAAGCCGCACAATGGCAAGGCAAACATAGCAGCACGATGTGTGTACCTCTTTATACTATTATATATATTGTTCATCTTGTTTTTTGATTTGAAAGTTATGATGCGACCGAGTCGCTTAGAATCCGACAGACACACCGAGTGTGAAAGAACGTGCATTAGGTGTACGGGCATTGTCCTGAGCCACACCCATACCGCCGACTGCTACCTCTGGGTCCGCACCGCTATAGCCTGTGAGGCAGAAGAGGTTGTTGGCACTCAGGTCGAAGCGTACCTGCTGTATGCCCCACTGCTTCAGCAATACCTGAGGGAGTGAGTAGCTAATCTGAGCATAGTTGAGACGCATGAACGAACCACTCTCCATGAAACGGTCAGAGCCGAGCCAGTTGTATCCGGACTTGTGAAGGGCACGTGGGATTGGGGCAACATCACCCTCCACACGCCAACGCCAGTTAACTGCAGCACTCTGGTTGTTACAAGTGTACATATTCTCCGCATTCATACGTGCTGCATTGATAATCTTGTTACCAGCACGGAAGTTGAACTGGAGGTTGAGAGCCCAACGGTCATAGTTGAATCGCATACCCCATCCACCTGTAACCTTTGGAAGTGAACTACCGAGATAGACGATGTCAAGCTCGTTGATGTTACCGTCATGGTTGATATCCTCATAGATGGCATCACCGCCATGGAACTGATAGATGTAACTCTTATCACGGTTGTTGTAACCGAATACCATTGGAGTGGTGAATCCGTTCCTGTCAACGATGACGTTACCATCAGCATCACGTGCCACAGGAGCATTAGGACCGCTTACGCCTGGAACCTCCGTCTCTGAATACTTAGAGTACTGATATACTCCCTTGTAACGGAATCCATAGATAGAGCCAAAGGCATTGTGAAGCTGTACACGAGAGAGGTAAGAGCCATTGTTCTTGTTGAAGTCCCCATTGAGTGAAGCAAGGACAGTTGGGTCCATTTCAATGATTTCGTTACGGTTGTTAGCAAAGGTAACGTTAAAGTCCATAGAGAACTTACCTGCACGGATAAACTTATTACCGTGGATATTGAACTCCCAACCAGTATTACGCATCTTACCAGTGTTCTGACTTGCAAGGTTCTTGAAACCTGATGATGCAGGAATACCGAAGTTGTTCATGAGAAGGTCTGTGGTATTCTGAACATAGATGTTGAAATCGGCGACGTATGTATCATCAAGCACACCAAGGTTGAAACCAAGGTTCCAAGTCTGCTTGTCCTCCCACTTGAGGTTTGAGAGACGTATATTATTTGGCATGACGGTGTTGTAGTCAACGTAGCCACCACCATTAGAATACTTAGAGAAGTAGAGATACTGACCTCCTGGCTGGTTACCTGTACGTCCCCATCCCGGACGGATAGAGAGCATAGACAACCATGGGAAATACTTCTGCATGAATGGTTCGTCGCCCAAGTTCCAACGGAATGACAAAGATGGGAATGTACCCCAACGCTTGTCATCACCAAACTTTGTACAGCCATCCCTACGAACTGAGAAGTCTGCCACATAACGCTCCTTGTAGGCATAGTGTGCCTGGAATGTGAGATATACGGAACGCCACTGATTAGCACCAGAACCGATAGACTCAATCACACCGTCTGCCACTGAACTGCTGATAGAGCCATGTGGCAATCCATAGATGGAACTTGATGATGATGCAGATGAACCATCAGTGAGCTGGAAACGTCCCATCGCCATGAAGCTATGGTCACGGTTGCTGAATGCTGGAATGAAAGTAAGGGTGTGAGTAGTAGTCACAGCCGTACTCTTATTAGCATCAGACTTTGAAGCATTATTACTTTTATCTGTCCATCCTGTTGTCACAAGACTTGAAGGATAGAATGAATCATTGTACTTATTAAAAATGTTGAACAGTACCTTACCTTCATACTTCAACTGTGTCTGCTCAGGATTAATACCCAAGAGCTGATAATGAAGCTGGAACTCAGGCTGAATCTGATATGTTGATTCGTCATTGGTAGCCTCATAGGCAAGAGCTATAGGATTAGGGTACTTGAACTGACCATGATCCTTATCCCTAAGTTCCGGTGAAGCAGTGTTGAGCA
>JAGCWG010000151.1 GCA_017961965.1 Bacteroidaceae bacterium
CTGACTTCAAGTGGAATACAGACTTCATCTTCACTCATGTAAAGACAGAAGTTACAAAACTTGACACAGACAACATTATCATTGATTTCGTTTCAGGTACAGGATTCACTATGGAAGGATACCCAAGCCGTGCACTCTTCTCTATTGATTTCAGAGGCTTGAACGAAAATGGTCTGCCTACATTCATCAACTAGAAAGGAGAACTTACTGTCTCTAACATCAATCTCCAGGATCGTGTAAAGGATTACCTCATCTACGAAGGTCCAACAGACCCAACAATCACAGGTTCTCTCGGAAACACATTCTCATACAAGGGATTCCGTCTCAACATATTCGCTACATACTCATTCGGAAACGTAGTTCGTCTTGACCCTACATTCCATAATGCATACGACGATATGGTAGCAAGCCCAAGAGAGTTCAAGAACCGTTGGACAGTTGCCGGAGATGAGAAGTACACAAATGTACCTGCTATTGCTGACCTTCGTCAGAACCAGTTGGACACAAATCTTGCATTAGCATACAACGCTTACAACTTCTGTAGCGAACGTACTGCAAAGGGTGACTTCATCCGTATGAAGGAGATTTCACTCAGCTATGATTTCCCAGCAAAGACTATTGCACCACTCGGTGTTTCAAATGTAAGTCTTAAGCTTCAGGCTACAAACCTCTTCCTTATCTATGCAGATAAGAAGCTCAATGGTCAGGATCCAGAATTCTTTAATACTGGTGGTGTTGCAACACCAATGCCTCGCCAGTTCACAATGACATTGAAGGTTGGTATCTAATGGCAAACTTTTATATAATAGAAACAAAAATATGAATAATATATTTTCTAAGATAAAAACAATCTCATTCATGGCAACTGCGGTAGCATTTGCTTCATGTAATGATTATCTTGACAAGCTTCCTGACGACAGAGCAGTGCTCAATAGCGTCAAGACTATAGAAAAGGCACTTGTATATGCTTATCCTGACAAAAGCATATCATACCTCACAGAGTTTAGTTCAGACAATGTGACTGATAACGGCAAATCTTACAGTAAAACAACTGAGGAAGAAGAAATATATCGTTTCAAAACAGTTACACAAAGCCTTAATGATGCTCCAAAAAATGTCTGGAGCGAGCATTACAAGGTTGTTGTAACAACAAACGAAGTATTGAAGGCAATTGATGAACTTGGATTGCCAGAGGAAACTAATCCTCTCAAGGCAGAAGCTCTTCTTTGCCGTGCATACGCCATCTTCTCTTTGACAAATTGTTTCTGTATGGCTTATAGCGACTCTACAGCAAACATGTACTATGGTATTCCTTATCCAAAGGCTGTTGGTGAGGAGTTGCCAACACGTGGTACACTTGCTGAGACATACGCAAACATTAACGCAGATATTGAAGAGGCACTTCCACTTCTTGACGATTCTTATCTGCAAGTTCCAAAATACCACTTCAACCAAAAGGCAGCATACGCATTTGCAGCTCGTTTCAACCTATACTATCAGAAATGGGCAAAGGCAAAAGAATATGCAGAGAAAGCACTTGGCGCAAATCCTCTCAATGTCATGCACACAAGCCTTTCTACATACGGAAATATGACTTATGATGAAGCCGCATACGCATTCATTGACAGTAGTGATCCTTACAACTTCCTCATCGTAGGTAAGTATTCTATAATGGGACGTATAAAGAATTCTTCAAAATATCGTAGATTTGCTCACAATCGTACCTTATGCGTTAACGAGACATATTGGGCAAGAATGCCTTGGAACACCGCTGCAACATCAAGCAACAACTGTCTCTATGAAGCAAAGATGCTCTATGGTTCAAACCAGTCTATTTACACTCCAAACGTAGATGAGTTCTTTGAGGTAACAGACAAGATTAACCAGACAGGATATGCACATATTATGGATGTGCCATTCACTGCTGATGAAACGAATCTTGTTCACGCAGAGGCTTGCATCGCTCTTGGACAGCTTGACAGCGCTCTTGTTGACTTGAACAATTTCGTTCAGACTCATTGTGCAGCAAAAGATGGAAATGCGACACGTCCAACACTTACTCTTGAAAACCTCAAGACATTCTGGAATAGCCAGAAGGAGTTCAAGATTGTAAATGGAGTAGTTACAACAAGATCTACAAAGAAGCCATTCAGCGCTCCATTCAAATTGACAGATGCAGAAAACCAGACTCCATTGATTTACACTCTTCTTCATATGCGTCGTATTGAAACATTCTGGAAAGGTATGCGATTCCAGGATATCAAGCGATATGGAATTGAGTTCGTTCATGAACTTGATGGAGAGCCATCAATTGTATTCAAGAGAGGTGACCTCCGTGGCGCACTTCAGTTGCCACAGGATGTGATTGATGCCGGTCTTGAGGCAAATCCAAGATGATATGTCATACAGACATATAATAAATAATGGACTCAAAACATTAAATCAAATCAGACAGATATGAAGAATCTTAAAACATATATATTACTTGCAGGAGTGTTGTTCACAACCTTCTCTTGTGATAAGGACGACTTGGACTCAAAGAGCATCTTCAACACAGATGTTCCAACACAAAATGAGTTTGACCAGTGGATTCGTAAGAATCTTACAGATCCATATAACATTACAGTTGACTACACCTATCAAGATCACGAGACAGACCTCTCACAGAACGTTGTTCCTGCATCACTTGAGAAGTCTATTGCTCTCGCAAAACTTGTTAAGGAAGTCTGGATGAACCCATACACTGAAGTTGCAGGAACAGACTTCCTCAAAAAGAACTGTTTCCGTCAGTTTACATTCATCGGTTCAGGTGAGTATGACAGTCAGGGTACAATCAAACTGGGTACAGCAGAAGTTGGTATCAAGGTCACACTCTTCCGTGTAAACGAGCTTGACCTCGACAATATTTACATCAACGGAGAAGACTTCTATCGTGAACACTCTAAGACACCACTCGACTTGAACTTCTGGTACTTCCACACAATGCACCATGAATTCTGTCACATTCTCACACAGAAGAAGGAATACTCAACAGACTTCCGCACCATTTCACAGGGAAAATACAAAGGTCCAGACTGGATTAACGTTGATGACGATGAAGCTGCAGCACTGGGATTCGTTACAGGATATGCCACTGGCGAATACAACGAGGACTTTGCAGAAACATACGCAGTATATGTTACTTCAACAGATGCTATGTGGAATCAGATTCTTGAGAAAGCAACAAAGCAACTCGTTGACACAAACGGAGCACCTGTATATGAGGTGGACAAACTCGGCAACCCGATTGTTGCAACTGACAAATATGGCGACCCAGTGTATGAAACAGATGAAAAAGGTAACAAAATCCAAGAAACAGACAGAGATGGTAACGCAGTTTATAAATTCGACTACGAAAGGGATGAATATGGATTTGTACCAGTTGTAACAGATGCAGAAGGCAACACCGTGTATGCAACTGACGAAGAAGGAAAACCTGTTTATCTTACTGACTCAAAAGGAAACAAGATTCCTGTATATAATGAGCAGTTGAAATACGGAACTTTCTATGATGTTGATGACAAAGGTAACGTATCTGCATATTTCGTCTATAGTTCAAACTTTTACAACGTTACACAAAAAGCAGCCAACTTCACTTATGCAGTTGAAACAACAGAAAAGGGCGACACTATACGCGATGAGTCTGGCAATCCAGTTATAAAGTACTATAAGATGCCTGTATTCAAAGATAAGACATATCTTCCTGTTTACAAGTACAAGTACGTTCAGATGACTGATGAGACTGCAAAGAACACTATTCTTGCTAAGCTTGAAATCATCAGAACATATTTCAGGGAAA